>NZ_PPXX01000089.1 GCF_021655075.1 Clostridium sp. Cult2 | reverse complement strand
AAAATAAAATTATTATTTTATTAATATTATTTTCCCTAGAAATATATGATTAATTCTTAGTAATTCTTTACATATAATTAAAAATCAAAATTTTATTGTTTTTCAATAATTTCTTTCTAATTTTTACAAGGATATTTTAAATAAAAAAAGGTTATATTATTAGTACAACGACTTAAATATGTTGTTGTAAGGAGGAGGAAAAATGGCTAATAATAATAAAATATTAGTCCCAGAAGCAAGGCAAGCTCTAGAACAATTGAAATTAGAAATAGCTAGTGAATTAGGATTGAGTAATTACAATAGTATAGATAAAGGTGAGTTGCCATCTAGGGTAAATGGATATGTAGGTGGTTATATGGTAAAGAAACTAGTAGAGACTGCCCAAAATCAAATGGCAAATAAGTAACTTATCAAAAGAGGTAAGTGGAATTCCACTTACCTCTTTATTATGATATAATTTAATATAATTATATTATATTTGAAGAGGTGTCCAATATGTTTATTGAAAATACTGAAGAGCTGGCTCAAAATAAGCTGCTCTTGTTATATATAATTGACAAATCTGAAAAACCATTGACTAATGACAAAATTACTGAGTTTGTATTAAAAAACAATTATATGAATTATTTTCTAATACAACAATATTTGTCTGAATTAGTGAAATCCAATTTTATAGAATATCTAGCTGAAGAAGACACAAAGGTATACCACATATTGGATAAAGGGAAAGCAACTTTATCCTACTTTGAAGATAGAATCCATCGAAATATTAAAGAAGAAATCACAAATGAATTCATTAAAATAAAAGAAAATGAAATAAAAGCAACTCAAGTATTATGTGAATATTTTCAAAAAGATGATAGCCAATTTATGGTTAATTTAAAGCTTGTGGAAAATGATTCAACTCTATTTAGTCTCTATATCAATGTAGCTACTGCTAAACAAGCAGAAAAAATCTGTGATACTTGGAAAAACAATACTGAAAACATTTACAAAAATGTATTAAATATGCTAGTTGATGAAGAAATAACTTCAATAGAAGATTAATATTCCATTGGGTTCTCTCCCCACTTTAATGTTTTTAATTATTCTATTTTCATTTATATCAAATAAGGTTAGCATATTGGTTGAAATGTTAGAAATGAATAGGGTATTTTCTCCATTCCATTCTAGTTTATTAGGCATGCCTTTTAAATAGGTCTTGCTTAATAAATTTCTTCCTCTTATATCCATTCGATATATATAACCATTTTCCATACTTGTAATGAAAATAATTTCCCTATTATTGATTTTTAGCATATTACTAAAAATTCCTTCAAGTTGAGTATTGCTTTCTTCCTTATAGGTTTCTAAATTGATAATAGATATATTACTATTATTATCTAATCCATTATTTACATTAGATAGAATATAAATATGATTTTCAAAGAGGGTAATCTTGATAGGATTGTTACATAATTTGATAATGCTATGATTATTTTCCTTTAAACTTATAACGTCTATACTATATCCATTGCTATTTGCTACATAAATATTCATATTTATTTCATCTATTTCTATATATGTAGGTTTCTCACCTACTGGAATATTTTCAACTAAAGAAAAACTTTCTTCATCTATAATGGATATGGAATTAGAATCTGTATTGGTTACATAGAGATGTTTGTCGAAATATTTTATACAAGTTGGATAGCTGCCTACAGCTAAAATATCTATTATTTTATTGTTATTTAAATCCATTTTAAAAACCGAGTTGTCGTAAACATTGGTACAATAAATATAACCATGACCATTGGAAACAATATCATAGGGACCAATTAAATATCCTTCTAGCCTGATAGTTCTTCTAGTATTATGGCTAGCAATTTTCAATAGATCTATTGTTTCTTTATTTTTATCATCAAAATCAATAAAGGTCAATGTATCGTCTCCAGTGTTTGCAACTAACACTTTTCCCCTTAATATCAATTTCTCACCTCCATCCACCATATATAAGTTAATCTATGCTTGTAAGTGGGTTAAGGTGATAAAAATCTATTTAATTATTTGGTAAAAATTCTTTTAGCTAACAAGGGTTTCTTTATGGATAAATTTCTTCTTTTGACTTCAATTATCAATTGATTTACTAAAGACGCTTTTCTTTCATATTCATAAGAATCACAAAAATTAGACAAGATTTTTAATTTTTCCATTTCATCTAAAGTAAAATTAATTAGTTGGTCATTTGTTAAATTTTTGTAGGAAAATAATTTTACTTTATTCATAAAAAAAACCTCCTATAGAATCTATAAATATGTTTATTCTATAGGAAGGTTACATATACTATTTATTTTCTAACAAAATTTTTCTTACATCTCCTATTAGGTATAGGGAACCACCAAATACAATTAAGTCTCTATCTTCTGCTAATTGACAACTTTTTTCTATGGCTTTTCTTATATCCTTCTCTATATGAGTATTTCTATTGTATTTGTTTATTATTTTTTCTAAATCTACTGCTTCCATTTTTCTAGGCATATCTACTTCAGTAATAACAATTTCATCTGCTAAGGATACTAATTCCTCAACTATATGTTCTACATCTTTATCTTTAAGTATTGCTATTCCAAGTATTAACCTATTGTATTGGAAACTTTTTATACTTTCTGCTAAAATCTTTGCTCCTTGATGGTTATGGGCCCCATCGATTAAGAATGTAGGATTTCTCTTTATTATTTCAAGTCTTCCTGGCCATTTGGTCTTTCTAAGGCCTTCTCTAATCTGTTCATCTGTTAGATGAAATAAGCCTTTGTCCCTCATAACCAACATTGTCATCAACGCTAAAGTAGCATTATATATTTGATGTTTTCCTATTAAACTAATCTCAATATCCTTATAAATTTGATTATTATATTTAAAATTGAAAACTCCCCCATCTTGGCCTAAATAAGTTATTTCTACATTTTCCATTGGACAAAGGATTAATTCTGCCTTCTTTTCTAAAGATACTTCTTTTATTACCTTAAAAGCTTCTTCTTCTTGAGGATAGGATATTACTAAGCCATTCTCTTTTATGATACCAGCTTTTTCGTAAGCAATTTTTCCTAGAGTATCTCCTAGTACATCTATATGATCATAATCTATTGTGGTTATAACGGAAGCATAAGAATTCTTGATAATATTTGTGGAATCAGACCTACCTCCTAAACCTACTTCTAATACTATATAATCCACATTTTCTTCTTTAAAATATACAAAGGCTATAGTAGTCACTATTTCAAAGGTGGTGGGATGCTCATATCCTTCTTTAAGCATTATTTCTATTTTTTCCTTAATCCTTTCCGTTATTTCTGCCAACCGTTGGTCAGGAATATCTTCCCCATTGATAGATATTCTCTCGTTAAACCTTTCTAAATAGGGTGAAATGAAGAAACCTACCCTATAACCTGCTTCCTTTAATATGGTAGCCATATATGCAGATGTAGAACCTTTACCATTGGTTCCAGCCACATGGATGTATTTCATATCTAAATGTGGATTTCCAAGTAAGCCCAATAGCTTTCCTATAGTATCTAATCCCAATCTAGAACCAAATTTATTTTTATCATTTATATAATTAATAGCCTCTACGTAGTTCATACCCTTTCCTCACCTTTATTTATTGGATTTTATGCTTTCTAGTCTTTCTAGTACTTTATTCATCATATCTTCGTATTTCTTTTGTTTCTCTCTTTCCTTTGCTACTACATGTTCTGGTGCCTTTTGAATAAATCCTTCATTTGAAAGTTTTCCTTTAACCCTTTTAAGTTCTCCTTCTAATTTTTCTTTCTCTTTTTCTAATCTTTCTATTTCCTTATCAAAATCTATTAAATCTTTTAATGGAATAAACACTTCACATCTATTCAATACTACGGATATATTTTCATCACCAAGATTGGATTTGTCTTTTTCAATTTTAATATCTTCTCCACTGGCTAAGTTAATAAAGTATCTTTTGCCATAGTTTATCATATCTTCAATCTTATCATCCTTAGTAACAAATATTAGGGTAGCTTTTCGAGAAGGTGCTATATTCATCTCCTGTCTTGCATTTCTTATACCCTTAATAGCTTCCATTATAAAAGCCATTCTTTTTTCTGCTTCTAGGTTTATGTCTTCCTCATTACAGATTGGCCAATGACTTGCAATTAATGCATCTTCCCTTTCAGGTAAATGTCTCCAAATTTCTTCTGTAATAAAGGGCATAAATGGATGTAATAATTTTAATGTCTTTTCTAATATGTGAAGTAGCACCTTTTGGGCTGTTTCCTTGCTTTCTTCATTGTCCCCATATAATCTAGGTTTAACCATTTCAATATACCAGTCACAATATTCATCCCAAATAAATTCTTGAATTTTTTGAGCTGCCATTCCAATTTCATATCTATTAAGATTTGATGTAACTTCTTCTATGATTCTATTTATGCGGGACAATATCCATTTGTCTTCTTCTTCTAAATTATTTCTATCTATTTTTTCTAATGCTATTTTTTCATCTAGGTTCATCAATACAAATCTAGTAGCATTCCATAATTTATTTGCAAAGTTTCTATTGGCTTCCACTCTTTCCATATAGAATCTCATATCATTTCCTGGTGTATTCCCAGTAATTAAAGTAAATCTCAATGCATCCGCTCCATATTCACGAATAACATCTAATGGGTCTATACCATTTCCTAAGGATTTACTCATCTTTCTACCTTCTGCATCTCTTATTAATCCTGTTAAAAATACATCTTTAAAGGGTACTTCTCCTGTTTGTTCTAGGCTTGAGAAAACCATTCTAACTACCCAGAAGAATATGATATCATACCCAGTTACCAATGTATCCGTTGGGAAAAAGTAATCTAAGTCCTCAGTTTTCTCTGGCCACCCTAATGTTGAGAAAGGCCATAAGGCTGATGAAAACCAGGTGTCTAATGTATCTGGGTCTTGATATATATTAGTACTACCACATTTAGTACATTTAATTGGTTTATTTTTAGAAACCATTATTTCATTACAATCTTCACAATAATATACAGGTAATCTATGTCCCCACCATAACTGTCTAGAAATACACCAGTCTCTAATATCTTCTAGCCAGTGGGTATATATTTTCCCAAATCTATCAGGTATAAAGTTTAACTTCCCATCATTATAAGCATCTAGAGCTGGTTTTGCTAAAGGCTCCATCTTTACAAACCATTGTTTGGATATTAAAGGTTCTACTACTGTCTTGCATCTTTCACAATGGCCTATACTATTATCGTGGTCTTTTATTTCAACTAGATAATCTTCTGCTTTTAAATCCTCTACTATTCTTTTTCTTGCCTCATATCTATCCAGTCCATTATATTTTTCACCATTTTCATTTATGGTTCCATCTTCATTAAGTATTATACATTGACCTAATCCATGCCTTTCTCCTACTTCAAAGTCATTAGGGTCATGGGAAGGGGTTATCTTTACCGCTCCAGTACCAAATTCCATTTCTACATAGTCATCTTCTATTATTGGTATTTCCCTATTTAGCAAGGGCAAAATAGCAGTTTTTCCTACTAGATTTTTGTATCTATCATCTTTAGGATTTACAGCAATAGCTAAGTCTCCTAGTATTGTTTCTGGCCTTGTTGTAGCTATGGTTATATATCCATCTTCATCCTTAATAGGATATCTTATATGCCAAATGTAGCCCATTGAATCCTCATGGTCTACCTCTGCATCGGATATGGCTGTTCTACAGTTTGGACACCAGTTGATAATCCTGTCTCCTCTGTATATTAAACCTTTCTCGTATAGTCTAATAAATACTTCCTCTACTGCATTGCTTAAACCTTCATCTAAAGTAAATCGTTCTCTACTCCAATCGCAGGATGCTCCAAGTTTTTTTAATTGATTATTTATATTTCCACCATGTTTTCTAGTCCATTCCCAAGCTTCTTCTAGAAAACCTTCTCGACCTAATTCTTCCTTACTCTTTCCTTCAGAGGTTATTTTTTCTACTACTTTAGCTTCTGTAGAAATACTGGCATGATCTGTTCCTGGCAGCCATAGAGCTTCATAACCCTCCATTCTCTTCCATCTAATAAGTATATCTTGTAAGGTATATAATGCATGGCCCATATGAAGATTTCCTGTAACATTTGGTGGTGGCATCATAATGGTATAGGGCTTTTTGTTTTTATCTACTTTAGCTTTAAAATATCCCTTTTCATTCCAAAATTCATATAATCTATCTTCAAAATCTTTGGGATTATAGGTTTTAGGTAAATTCTCTATCATTTTAACTCCTCCTCTTTTTTTCAATTGACATAACAAAACCCTTCATCCTTATATAAAGGACGAAGGGTAAAATCGCGGTACCACCTTAATTCCATAATAAATATTATGGCTCTCAAAATTTATAACGGATTAGCCGTTCTAGCTTACTTGTTTTCAGCTGGAATACTTAGAAGCTACCTTCAGTAATCATTGCCTACAAAAGCCTTTCAGCCCATGGACTTTTTTCTCTGTATAGGATAATTACTTACTCCTCTTCCTCATCGTAATATATAGAATTGTTAGAGAATATTATACAAATAATATTGAACTTTGTCAACTTTATCAAATATAGTTTTTGCTATCTTTAGATAAGTAGATAGCTAGATAGTTTATAAAGGCTAATATATTTAATATAACGGTAGTTAATATCAATAACTTTGTAAAATTAGGATTGGGAAATTTAAATACTATGGAAAGTATTGCAGCATAAAAAGAAACCGTTGCTATTTTCCCATACTTGTTGGAGGGAAGGACTTTATTATCTTTTAATAGATAGAGTACAAATCCCCCTATAATCATCAATACTTCCTTAGCCCCAATTATTATTAAAACCCAAGAGGGTATAAGTTTGGCTGTAGTAAAACTTATGAGTACAGCAAAAGTCATCAATTTATCTGCTAAAGGATCTAAGGCAGCTCCCACTTTAGTTATTAAATCATATTTCCGTGCTATATAACCATCTAGTACATCCGATATTCCAGCTATTATAAATACTATACCTGCATATAATAGGTGACTTTCCTTTGCTGAATAAAATAGTAATAAATATATTGGCACTAATATGATTCTTAGTATAGTTAACATATTAGGAATATTCATAATATAACCTCATTTCAATAATCTATTATTTTGTTAGTAACCAAAAATAATAATTAGAATATTATATCTATATAAGACCACTTATTATTCTTATAATATTATAGGAGGGATATATTTGTCAAAGGTTTTTAAATTAATTTCCTTAATTTTGATGGTTGTAATATTACTAGCAATGGGTTTAACAGGATGTAAAAAAGATGAACTGAGAAAAGTTAGACTTATTGAAGTTACACACTCCCTGTTTTATACACCCCAATATGTTGCAATAACCCAAGGATTTTTTGAAGAAGAAGGAATTAAAATTGAACTTACAGATGGCAAAGGAGCAGATAAATGTATGACAGCATTGTTAAGTGGAGAAGCGGATGTTGCATTCATGGGACCTGAAGCTTCGGTATATGTATACAATCAAGGTAGAGGTGACTATGCAATAAACTTTGCCCAATTAACTCAAAGAGATGGTTCTTTCCTTGTAGCAAGAGAACCAGATCCAAATTTTACTTTTAATAAACTTATAGGAAAAGAAGTTCTCGGTGGTAGAAAAGGTGGAATGCCTTTCATGACTTTAGAATATGTAGTTAAGAAACACGGCCTTACTCCAGGTAAAGATGTTGATTTAAGAACAGATATCCAATTCGATGTTTTAGCTGGTGCCTTTGTAGGTGGCGAAGGAGATTATGTTGCACTATTTGAACCAGTTGCTGCTACTTTAGAAAAAGAAGGTAAGGGCTATGTGGTCGCTTCCATTGGTAGGGAAGGAGGGTATATACCTTATACATGTTATTGTACAACGAAGAGTATAATAGAAAAAGAACCTGAGTTAGTACAAAAGTTTACTAATGCCATATATAAAGGGATGATATGGGTGCAAAACCATACCTCTGAAGAAATTGCAAAGGCAGTGAAACCACAATTTCCAGATACAGATGATGAGGTTTTAATAGCATTGATTGATAGATATAGAGAACAGGATAGTTGGAAACCGGATTTAATCATTACAGAAGAAGGACTAAACCATATGATGGTTATTATGGAATTAGCTGGTGAATTAGAAAAAAGAGCGGATTATGAAAAGATAGTAACAACTAAATTTGCAGAAAAAGCCATGGAGAACATCAAAAAATAAAATATTATAAAATAATCTTAAACTTATTTATTTCTTCAACCTGAAGGTTGTGGAGAGTCTTTATAAAAGATTCTTCACGATCTTCAGAATGAAATAATTCTTCTCCAATGCATAAAAGGAATAATAAAAAGATGATAGAACAAAATAGACTATAATAGCCATCTTGGACAGTTGCATTTATAATTGGGCAAAAATGTTTACAAAATAGTTACAATTTCTCTTTATTTATTATCAAATTTATTATATACTAATAATAATTACAATTAATATTACAAATGGAAAAAAGGAGTTGTTCTTTGATGACTAATAGTAATCCTTTGAAAAAGACCTTATTAACTATTACCGTAGCTAGCACTCTAATAATAAATCCAATATTTGTACAAGCTGATTTAGGAGATCAAATATTAAAAATGGGGATGGAACATGAGGATGTTAAAGTTCTTCAACAACACCTTGTAAACTTAAATCATTTAGACCTAGATGAAACCACTACATATTACGGAGATTTAACCGTTGAAGCTGTAAGGAGTTTCCAAAGTTCTCAAGGGCTAAATCCAGATGGCTCTTTTGGTCCTGATACCTTTGAGGCATTAAAGAAGGTAATAGAATTAGAACCCTTAGTATATGAACGATTATTAAAGGAAGGATTAGATGGTGAAGATATAAAAGCTCTTCAAGAAAGGCTTAAAATATTAGGATTTCTGGATATAGATGAATGTACTACATATTTTGGTTCACAAACCAAAGAAGCTCTTAAGAGTTTCCAAAATTTATATGGCATTAAAGTAGATGGCACAGCTGGAGCTGAAACCATTGAAGCCATAAATGAGGCATTAAAGGGTAATAAACGAAGAGTCAAACCCTTTAGCAGTAGAGGAAGTTCTACAATTAGCGATTTAGGAATAAAAATTATAAATACAGCTAAAAAATATATTGGCACACCTTATCGTTATGGTGGTACTAGTTCTAAAGGCTTTGATTGTTCGGGGTTTACTCAGTTTGTGTTTAAACAAAATGGAATCACCATACCTCGTACATCTATAGATCAAGCTGGCGCAGGTGAAAAAATAAGTAAAGAAAATTTACGAATAGGAGACTTGGTTATCTTCCATGGTACATATAGAAAAGGCCCAAGTCATGCGGGTATATATATAGGAGATGGCAACTTTATCCATTCCAGTTCTACTAGAAGTAGAGGAGTTATTATATCCAATCTTAGCTCTGGTTATTATAGCAACCACTTCCACTCCGGTAGAAGAGTATTTAAATAAATAATTGGGACTGTTTTGAACGATTGTCTATTCAAACAGTCCCTTATCTTATTATCCTTGAATAAATCCTACTTTTCTATATACTTTTCGTAAAGTTTTAGTAGCTACATAATTAGCCTTCCCTGCTCCTTCTTTATATACCTTTTCTAGATAGTCCTTGTTTTTCATCAAATCATCATATTTTTCTTGAACTGGAGATAAACCTTCAACAACTACCTCAGCTACATCTTCTTTAAACTTTCCGTAGCCAACTCCTTCATATTTGTTTTCAATTCGTTCTATAGATTCTCCTGTAAATACACTATATATATTCATTAGATTTTTAATCCCTAATTGTTCATTATTGTATTTTACCTCTCCTATAGAGTCTGTTACTGCTCTTTTGATTTTTCTTCTAATATCATCTGGTTTTTCTAATATTAAAATATATCCATTTTCATTTTCATCAGATTTGGACATTTTGCTCCCTGGGTCTTGGAGACTCATTATTTTAGCCCCTTCTTTTTTTATCAAAGGTTCTGGTACTTTGAAGGTAGGGCTATATCTATTATTAAATCTTTCTGCCAAATCCCTTGCTAATTCTAGATGTTGCTTTTGGTCTTCTCCTACTGGGACTAAATCCGTTTGGTATAATAAAATATCTGCAGCCATCAATACTGGATAGGTAAATAGACCTGCATTTAAATTTTCTTCAGATTTTTTAGATTTCTCTTTAAACTGAGTCATCCTACTTAATTGTCCCATATAGGAAATGCTATTAAGTACCCATGTTAGTTCTGGATGGGCAGGTACATGGGATTGGATGAATATGGTGGACTTTTCTGGGTCTAATCCACTAGCTAAGTATATAGCCAATACCTCTAAAGTATTCTTCCTTAAATTCTTTGGCACTTGAGGTACTGTAATAGCATGTAAATCTACTATGGAAAAATAACAATCATATTCATCTTGTAATGATATCCAGTTCTTTATAGCTCCTATATAGTTTCCTATGGTAAGTCCTCCTGATGGTTGGACACCACTAAATACAACTTTTCTCTCCATTTATATACCTCCTAAATAAAAAATCCCCTTCATCTCTACATAAGAGACGAAAGGGTTACTTCCGTGGTACCACTCTAATTGGCTTATAGCCCACTTTAATCTATTAAGGGTGATTAACCCTAATATCCTACTAAAGTTTCAGATACTAACTCTCAAGTCCATTCAATATAATAGTACCACCAGGCTTCCACCATCCCCGATTCGCTTTTGACCTTTATTATATCTACTACTCTTGATTATGGTTAAATATTTATCTGTTATTTTCATTATACACATTTTTATATAAAAGTAAACTATTTTGATCAAATTACATACATTAAATAATCATCTTTATTATATTTCACAACTCTTCCAGGCATACCTACTACTGTAGTATGAGGAGGTACATCCTTTAGGACAACTGCATTAGCTCCTATTTTTGCTCCTTTGCCTATGGTTATAGGACCTAATATTTTGGCCCCAGCTCCTATCATTACATCGTCTTCCACAGTAGGATGACGCTTTTTCCCTGGCTCTCCTCCAATACCTCCTAAAGTGACTCCATGGTACATGGTTACATTGTTTCCCACTTCTGCTGTTTCACCAATTACTACTCCCATTCCATGATCAATGAATAGATTTCTTCCTATCTTTGCTCCAGGATGAATTTCTATTCCAGTAATCCTTCTTGCCCTTTGAGATATAATTCTGGATAAAGTATATCTTTTCTTCTTATATAGTCTATGAGCTAATTTATAGTAAATCAGCGCCTTTAAACTTGGGTAACATAGTATTGCCTCCATTAAGTTTTTAGCTGCTGGATCTTTTTCCAATATGTTTTTTGCTTCTTCTTTAATAAATCTAATCATAATATCACTCTCCACTAAATAGTTCTGTCGAAAGATATCTTTCTCCCGTATCAGGTAAAACCGTTACAACCTTTTTACCTTTACCCAATTTTTCAGCAATAATCAATGCAGCATGAATATTTGCCCCTGAAGATATGCCACAAAATATACCCTCTTCTTTCCCAATATTCCTAGTTTGCAAAAATGCCTCTTCATCTTCAACTTTTATTATTTCATCTATTATATTTATGTCCAATATATCTGGTATAAAATTAGCTCCTATCCCTTGAATTCCATGACTACTTGGTTTTCCACCAGATAAAATTGGGGATTTGCCAGGCTCTACTGCAAAGATTAAGGTATTTGGATTTGCCTCCTTTAATCTTTTCCCTACTCCAGTTATAGTTCCTCCTGTGCCTACTCCTGCTACAAAGGCATCTACTTCTCCTTCTATACCCTCCAATATCTCTACACCTGTAGTTTCATAGTGGGCTATTACATTGTTAATATTCCCAAATTGGTCTGGTAAAAAGTATCCCTCTTTAGAAGCTAGATTTTTAGCCAATTCTACTGAACCTGCCATTCCATATTTTCCATCTGTAAGTATTAAGTCTGCCCCATAAGCTTTCATAAGTTTTCTTCTTTCCATACTCATAGTGTCAGGCATTACTATAATTACTTTATAACCCTTTGCTGCGCCTATCATAGCAAGAGCAATTCCTGTATTACCGCTAGTTGGTTCTATAATGGTACTGCCTTTTTTTAGTATACCCTTTTGCTCTGCATCTTTAACCATATATAGGGCAGGTCTATCCTTTATGCTACCACCTGGATTGAAAGATTCTACTTTTACAAATATATCCGCCATATTGGCTTTTATCATATTATTTAATTTAACTAAAGGTGTTCTTCCAATAGTATTATTAATATTGTAATATTCCATTTTATCTCCCCCTAATAAATTTGATTTATATTATTGATTATTGTATAAATAAAAAAACCTTTCACCTCTTGTATAATAAATATACAGAGGCAAAAGGTAACTTTCGCGGTTCCACTCTGTTTGGGATTAAATCCCATCTCTTCGAGTACTAACATACTCTAGTTCTGTAACGGGAACAACCGTTTAAGTCTACTTGAATTTCGACTAAAAACTCCTTGGTGCACTTCAAATATATTTGTATAGATTCCTTCCACCAATTGGAATCCTCTCTGTAATACTATATATATTCTACTTTACCAAGTCATAGTTTTTAAAAATTTCTATTTATAAAATATTATATTACAGTATAGCATAATTGTTCATAATAGTAAATATATATTTTTTTATATAGCAAAAGAAGTAAATGCTAATATAGAATAAATATGAGCTGTTGGGTTCTTATTTATACTGTCTCCAATGGTATACAAAGTTTCGTTGAATTTTTTATATACTTCTTCATCTTTTGTTATACTGGATAGCTTTTGAAAACTAAGAGCCGCAAAGGAATTACCAGAGGGTATTGCACCATCATAAAAATCCTTTGGCCTTAAAATTAATTGTTCTGATATATGGCTATAATAAAAGAATCCTCCATCCTTCTCATCCCAAAAGAATTTTATCATATCATCCTTTAACTTTTTACTAATCTCTAGATATGCTTCCTTTTTAGTTACTTGGTATAGAGTTAATAATCCATATATGAAAAAGGCATAGTCTTCTAAAAATCCATAATTATAACTTTTCCCATCTATATGAGTGGATAATAAATATTTTTTTTCATCTATTGAATTAGATATTATAAAATCTGCTGCTTCTTTTGCTTTTTTTATATATAGATTCTTATTCAACACCTTGCCTCCATAGGCTAAAGAAGCTATCATAAGTCCATTCCAGGAAGTAAGAATCTTTTCATCTCTATGAGGTTTCACCCTTTTATCTCTATAGGATAGAATCATATCTCTCATGCTATCCAATTTATTCATATCTAATTCACTTATATCATCTAAGTCCTTTTCAATTAAATTAGGAATATTCTTTCCCTCAAAGTTTCCTTCTTTTGTTATATCATAATAACTACAATAATACTTACCAAAATCTTCCCCTAATAGATTTATTATTTCATCATATTCAAATACATAGTATTTCCCTTCTTCACCTTCTGTTTCTGCATCTAAAGCAGAATAAAAACCCCCTTCTTCTGAAACCATATCCCTTAAGACAAACTCAAATATTTTATCTCCAATTTCTTTATATAAAGGATTTTTGGTGATTTCATAGGCCCTAATATAGGTCATGGCTAATAGAGCATTATCGTACAACATCTTTTCAAAATGAGGAACTAACCATTTTGCATCTACAGAATATCTATAGAATCCAAACCCTATATGGTCGAATATTCCTCCTTTATACATATTATCTAAAGTATTCTTTGCCATATTCAATGCTTTTTGATTATTTATATTATAGCCATATTCCAAGGAAAAGAGTATATACTGAGGTAATGGGAATTTAGGTCTAAGGGAGAAGCCTCCATTTATATTGTCGTAGTTGTTTTCTAGTTCTTCCATAGTTGTTTTTAATATATCTTCATGAATACTCCCTTTAGAATATCTATTATATCTTAGGTCTACTTCTTTTAATATATAATCACTTTCGCTAATTATATCTTCTTTTCTTTCTTTCCAAGTATCCTTAATTTTCATTAATAAATCTATTAGCCCAGTAAGTCCTCTTTTAGACCTTTTTGGAAAATAGGTTCCAGCAAAAAAGGGCTTTCTATCAGGTGTCAATAACAGGGTAAGAGGCCAACCAGCACTCCCTGTTAAAGCTTCAGCAAAGGTTATATATACCTTATCTATATCTGGCCTTTCCTCCCTATCCACTTTTATAGGCACATAGTATTCATTTAATATACTAGCCACTTCTTCATCTTGGAAGGACTCCCTATTCATATTATGACACCATCTACAGGTAGAATAACCTATAGATAAAAATATAGGTTTATCTTCTTCTTTGGCTTTTTGAAAGGCTTCTTCTCCCCAAGGATACCAGTTAATAGGATTATAGGCGTGTTGAAGTAAGTAGGGGGATTTTTCATAGATTAATTTATTTGGATTCTTTATATTTTTTTCATTCATTAAACCAAACCCTTTCTAAAATATCATTATATATATTCTACCCATAGACTTAGGCTATATTCCCCAACCTTTGGTTATTTTAATACTTCCTCTTTAATCCTTCTATAGAGTTCATCACCATTAAAAGGCCTTCCATCGTATTTAAGTATTTTATGACTGGATTCATAAGGTGTTTCTTCTCTTATTAAACTATCTAGTTGAGCTGTAGCATTTTGTTCAATATCGATTATTCTATTGGCAGTTTTACCAAAAATTAATAGTCTTTTTGTTGGAAAGGGCCATATATCTCCAAATATTAAAGCTCCTATGGATATTCCTTCTCCTCTCAATCTATCTATTATTTCCTGGACTACTCCGTAGGTAGAACCCCAACATACTATTAAATTCTCTGGCCTTTCATCTCCTATATGCCAAGGTTCTTCTACTTCTTCTTTTAGTCCTTCAAATTTTTTTAAACGTTTATTTACCATTTTGGTTCTAATCCTTGGGTCTTCTGTAATATGCCCCAATTCATCATGTTCATGACTATCCACAAGGACTACTTGTCCTGGTATTTTCCCTGGAATTATCCTAGGGGATACGCCGTTTTCTGTGAATTTATAGGGTTTATATTCTTCATCTTTTATCTTTTCTTCTCCAAAAATATGTCTTTCTATTTTAATCTTACTGAAATCAAAGGGTTTTATTGTCTGGGTATAATCCGCTAGGTATAGATCTGTTAATAGTATTACCGGTATCTGATATTTATCAGCTATATTAAAAGCCCTAGCTGTTTGATAGAAGGCATCTTCTGGGTTTCTTAAAGCTATAACCATTCTAGGAAATTCTCCATGACCTGCATGAATCATAAATCTAAGATCTCCTTGTTCAGTCCTAGTGGACATACCTGTAGCTGGCCCTGACCTTTGAGCATTTACCAATACCACCGGTAATTCAATGATGCCAGATAGACTCAATGCCTCCACCATTAAAGCTACTCCACCCCCTGAAGAACCAGTCATGGCTCTTACACCTGCATAGGAAGCTCCTAATACCATATTAAGGGCTGCTACCTCATCCTCTATCTGTTCTACCATTATTCCCATTTCCTCTGATTTAGAGGAGAAATAGGATAATATACTAGTGGAAGGAGTCATAGGATAACCACAATAGAATTTACATCCCGCTGACATGGCTCCTAAGGCTAAGGCTTCATTACCGTTTATTATTATTTTATCATCTTCTAATAATTCTAATCTATGTCTTTCCTCTATGGCCTCATATCCTGCCCTTAAGGCTTCAATATTTATCTGGGCTATCTTTTCAGGGAATAGATTCTTTATTAACTCTTCTGGGATATTAATTGGTAATCCAAAGTATTTAATAATGGCACCTAAACCTATGGTATTATAGACTCTTGGGTTATTTATTTCCTTTAATATTTTCTTCAAAGGTAGATGGATTACCTTTTCTCCTTTTCCAATTTCCTCATCACAGATTAGTACTCCCTTGTTATTCAACATATTACTATGAATTTCTGCAGTTTCTTCATTTAATGGGAATACTAAATCTATCCCTTCTGTATATGTAAAAATAGGTTTGTCTGAAAATCTAGTTTGGATAAAATTATGGCCACCTCTGACTCTAGACATATAGTCTCTATAGGTGAACACATAAAACCCACAACGTTTTAAAGTTTTTTCTAATAGATGGGCAAAGGTATCCATACCTTGTCCTGCTGCACCACCTACTAAAATGGTATAATCCAATTAAAACCCTCCTTTTCAATAATTCTTTATCCAACAGAACAAAAATTCCTATGTATGTTATACCCTAGTAAGTTATTAATTAACTCTTCTTGCAATCTCATCTTTATCTACCCAAAACTCTACAGCTAATCCTGCTAAATAAGCAGCTCCTAATGCAATTGAGGTTAGTCAATTAATTATTTTATCATATAAATATAATCAAGAAATGTTTCCCTTGTCAACACATTTATTCATGTCTAATATTTTAGATACATAGTATGTTTTTATAGTTTCTAGAAATCTTTCATTTCTATAGTATAATTTTAATCAATGTCAAATATTTAAACCCCTATAATTATAGGGGTTTAAATTATATACATTTTACAAATATTTTTTTATTTCTTCTGCTGATAACACTTTACCTGCTGCTACAACTTTATCATCAATTACAAGAGCAGGTGTCTGCATAACACCATATTTTATAATTTTCTTAAAATCAGTAACTTTCTCTATAGATGCATCAATTTTAAGCTCTTCTATTGCTTTTTTTGTATTTTCCTCTAATTTACCACATTTACTACATCCAGTACCTAAAATTTTAATTACCATTTTAATTCCTCCTTTTACATAAATAGAAATGATAAAGCATTAAATGAATATCCCATAATTATTATTCCTATTGCTACAATAGCTATAAATGTTGCTAATAGTTTTGGTTTTACTACCTTGCTTAGCATTACTAAGGAAGGTAGTGATAATGTGGTTACTCCCATCATAAAAGCTAATACTGTACCAATTCCTACACCTTTTGCAACTAAAGCCTCTGCTATTGGAATGGTTCCAAATATATCTGCGTATATTGGTATCCCAATAAATGTAGCAATTAAAACTGAAAACGGATTATTTTGACCTAAGATTTTTTCTATAATTGATTGTGGAATCCAATTATGAATAGCTGCTCCGACTCCAACTCCGAGTAAAACATATATCCAAACTTTATTAAATATATCTTTAACTTGGTCTATAGAAAAGTCTATTCTATCTTTACGGGTCATTTCTCCAGATTCTATATCAATATTTTGAGCTCCCCATACAAAACCCTCAATATACTTTTCCATACCTAATTTTTGAATAATAGTTCCACCTATAACTGCAATTATCAGCCCTACGACTACATAGGTTACAGATGTACTAACCTTAAAGAATGACATTAGTAATAGCAAAGAAGCCAAATCAACCATAGGTGAAGATATTAAGAAAGAAAATGTAACCCCTAATGGCAATCCTGCTGATGTAAATCCAATAAAAATTGGAATGCTAGAGCAGCTACAAAATGGTGTTACTGTACCTAATAATGCTCCTAATATATTTCCTTTTATACCTTTAAATTTTCCAAGTGTTTTCTTAGTTTTTTCTGGTGGAAAGTAGCTTTGGATATAGGAAATCATGAATATCAATACAGCTAATAATATGAAAATTTTTATAACATCATAGATAAAAAAGTGAACACTTCCTCCTATCTTACTTTCCATAGAGAGACCAAATACTCTCTCAACTAAAACCTCTACTAATTTCCAAAGCCATTCCATTTTCAAAAGTTGAGCGTTTAACCAACTAAATATTGTTGATATAATATTCATTAAAATCACCACCTATTTTTATTTATTCATACTTGTTAGCTCAATATACTTTTCTGCAGCTTTACTCTTTTCTATATCAGATTTTAGAATTGGATAATCTTCTACATTAGGAACTATTTTTTTAAGTATATCTTCAAATAATTTATCTTTAATATTTAATGAATAATAAGAATATTGTTCTCTCTTCTCATCCTTTACTAATCCCATATCTCTCAGTCTAGCTAAGTGTTTTGATATATTAGGTTGAAATATTCCTGTCATCCCAGTTATCTGACATACACAAAACTCATTATGGTATAGAAGTACCATTATCCTTAGCCTAGTTTCATCTGAAAGTAGTTTAAAATAATTGATTAGCCTCTCCATTTTTTCACTCCTTTTATCTTAGCTTCATCTCCTTACCCACTACTCCTTCCCAAGCATTAAATATTGGTCTAATTATTTGAGGACCTATCTTAGATATTATTACTAGCTCAGATATATTTTCACCTTTATCAGTTGGTTTAAAGTCTATTATTTTATTAACAACATCTACTTGACTCCATCCATCTTCCAGCTTATAGAAACCCTTTATTCTATAGCTATCTTTTTTAATAATATCTAAAAACTGAGTAAGCTTTTCTTTAGTTAATTCTCCATCATAGGTTAAGGTCAAAGTCTTTGGTTTATTTTCAAGAGTATTGGTAGTTTACTCCATCAACTATACAAATTGCTCCACTATAATCATATACATCTCCTTTAGCAACTTTTACAGCTTCTAGAAATTCTCCTATATTAGATGGGTCAGCAAGCCCTGAGCTTTCGACAAAAACATATTCCATATTTCTATCTGCCATCTCTGTCAAAGCGGATACAAAAGAAAGCTGTAAGCAAGAACAGAATATTGAGCCCCTATTTAATTCTACAAGCTCCATTCCTTCTTTTTCAATTATAGTTCCATCTATTCCCACTTTGCCAAATTCATTCATTATCACTGCTACTTTATTTTCTGATAAATCTTCTAGTACATTGGTAAGAAAAGTTGTTTTTCCTGCACCTAAGAAACCTGTAAGTAAATATAGTTTTGTTTTATTTGTCATAGTCTATATATCTCCTTGTTGTTTTTATATAATATCCCTATATACTCATATGCCTATATGGTCATGTGTGTATAATAACTCTTTTCCTTATATTTGTCAACAACTTAACATTAAAAATATTGAATTATTTATAGAAAATTTCATATAAAAAAGATCAACCTTCGCTGACCTTTTTAGATTATAGTTATATTTCCTTATTTTTTATTCTTTCTGCTAAATCTTTTACTTTTTTCTCAATTATTCTAGCTGTTTTAATAAATTCTTCATCATCTTTTCCTGTAGGGTCATCTAAACCCCAGTCTTCTTGATGCTTAGAAGGTAAAAATGGGCAAACAACATTACAGCCCATTTTTATAACTATATCAACTTCTGGAATATCTGTTAGTAACTTAGGTTCCTGGGTTTCATTCATATTAATACCATATATACCTTTTATTATTCTCACTGCATCTTGATTGATTTCAGGCTTAGTTTCTGTCCCTGCTGAATATGAGTCGAAAATATCTGAGGCGAATAATTTACCTAATGCTTCTGCCATCTGAGACCTACATGAATTGTGAACACATATAAATGCCACTTTTGGTTTCATCTTGTTCCCTCCATAAACTATTCCTTAAAGTTTTTCAAAAAATAACCTTCCTTAAGTTCATCACAAGAAAGACCACTTTTCTTATATTTTTTCAATCTATCATAGTCCTTTCGATACAAATCATACTTTATAGTATGTTCTTCTATAATTTCTTTAATAAATGGATATTCTCTTATTCCATCTTTATCTATTTTATAATACACATAATTCCCAACCTTATAATTATCTAGTATTTTTGCATTGGTGAGCCTGTTTAAATGTCGGGAGGCATTTGATTGTGTTATATCAAGTACTGCTTCAATTTCACATACACATAATTCTTCATCTTTTAATATATTTAGTATCCTCATTCGGGTTTCATCAGCAAGGGCTTTCATAACCTGTATTAAATCCATTAATATCACCTCCCTATTCTTCAGAAGTTTTTATATAATTTGCTATTCGTTATTTAGATTCTTGTTTTTATCAATAGATTCAAAAAACCTCTCCAAGTTTTCGGATAATTGATATGTTTCTTCCTTATACACATTATTTAAAGATGTTTCGCTATCACTATATACTTCACTAAGAATAGCGTCAATAATCATTGCTTTTGGTGGAGCATTATATTCCTTCCCTTTATATACCCATACCCGGCAATCAATAGTATCACCACATAAATCACCACAAGACTCACAAAGGGATTCTTTAACCTCCATTTGTATATCCTTTCCATTAACCCGTATGGTAGGTGAACTAATAAACTTGTGTTGTATTGCCATTTCTTTACTCTCAATATGAATTTTATTTACCATTACCTCTGCACCTGTTAGTTGAAGTACCCCTGCTATATCTTCAATGGCTTCATCAAGACCTTCATCTGTTCCCTGACATCGAGTACAGATATCCAGGTCTAAATATAAAAAGTCAATGATTATTTTTTTGCTTTCCTCAACTTGACTTATATTTACATCTCCACAGCATCCTGTATTACATGCACATTTATTATTTTGTGGCTGACAACAATCCATAAATACTACCTCCTTATTATCATATAAATGTATTTACTCTTATTTATATAGTATTTTATGTAATTTTTCTTGCCAATTTTTTATAATATAAGAAGTTAGAAATTACTGACCTCTTATTATTATCCCTCTTTTGGAAACCATCCTTTTGTTCTATTTGCTATTCCTACTAAAGCTAACATAATAGGAACTTCAGTTAGTACGCCAACTACTGTGGCCAATGCAGCTCCAGATTTTAAACCAAATAGTGAGATAGCAACAGCAACAGCTAATTCAAAAAAATTACTTGCACCAATCATACCTGCTGGAGCAGCAATGCTATGAGGTAACTTCCATAATCTTGCCCATCCGTATGCGATAGTAAATATGAAGAAAGTTTGGATGGTTAATGGTATTGCTATTAATATTATGTGAAGAGGGTTATTAAGAATTATCTCTCCCTGGAAGGAGAAAATAATAATTAAAGTAAGAAGTAACCCTATTATAGTAATATTATCAAATTTTTTCAAAAACTCATTTTCAAAATACTCAATACCCCGATTTTTAATGACTGATTTCCTTGTTAAATATCCTGCAGTTAAAGGTATAACCACAAAAAGTATAGTTGATAATATCAATGTTCCATAGGGTACAGTTACATCACTTATTCCTAATAAAAATGCTACTATAGGTGTAAAAGCAAATAATATAATCAAATCATTTATGGCTACCTGAATAAGAGTATAAGCAGGGTCACCATTAGTTAGATGACTCCACACGAATACCATAGCAGTACAAGGTGCTGCCCCAAGTAATACTGCTCCAGCTAAGTATTCTGTAGCTAGATTTCCTGGTATAAATGCTTTGAATACAATTTTTAAAAAGAATGATGCAATTAAATACATTGTAAAAGGCTTAATAAGCCAATTTGTTACGCAGGTAACAATAAGTCCCTTGGGTTTCTTAGTTGTATCCACAATGCTAGAAAAATCAACTTTTAACATCATTGGATAAATCATAAGCCATATTAGTATAGCAACGGGTATAGAAACATTGTAATACTCAAATTTGCTTAGTGTTTTAGGAATTGATGGTATATATTTCCCAATAAGTATACCTACTATAATACATAATGCAACCCATATAGTAAGATACTTTTGGAAAACTCCTAAACCTTGGTTACCTAACTTAGTATTATTATTTTTCATAATTATACGCCTCCTAACATTTTAAAGTTTTTATTTTTTATTTAGGTTTCCATATTAAAAATTACTTACTTAGTTCTTCGTTAATCTTATCCCAAATTATACCATTAGATATTCCACCATAAAAACATGCTCTTTTAAATTAATAGCAGTTAGAGTAAGCCATAGGAAGTTTTAAAAGTTCTAATATGTAGCCTATAGGTGCAATATCAAATATAATCATAAACATTATCTTTTTGAATAAATCTATATTATTTAAATTTTCCATAAACAGTATTATTGATTAATAGTTTATTTATATCTATGTTTAATTCTCTTGCAAAAATTTTTCTGTTGCTTCAAAATCTTTCCCTGTTTTTTATTCCTTCATGATGAAAACTATTAACAGCTATTTTCCCATCTTTTATATAAAATTTTTGCACGTTTGTTTTATTTTTTTACTCCGTAATAAATCTATTGCTTACTAACTATATGACTATATCCGTTTATACTCATATACTATAACTTTAATTTTTAATTGTCAATCCTTATCTAAAATTTTTTAAATATAATTGACTAAATTGGAAAATGTCTATAATATAATAATAGATATATCAATTATTTTTGATATATAAACCAAATATTTTTGATGTTTAAGAAGGAGGGATAGAATTGTTAAGTAACTATGCTAAACTTTTTAATGCTATGGCTGATGAATTTCGCATTAAAATCCTTTTATATCTATATGTAAACGATGACAGGTGTGTTTGCGATATAGGTGATTATTTTGATATCGGTCAGTCTAGCATTTCCTACCACCTTAAAATATTGTATGAAGCAGATATCATTAATAAAAGACAAGTTGCTGTATGGAATTACTACTCATTGAACCAAAATAGTGAAGCTTATAAATTGTTGGAAAATATCTTAAAAAATATAAATATGAAGGAGTGGATACATAATGTTTCAAATGAGTAGCTTAAAAGAAGTAGGAAAAATGTTTTTATTTCTTATGGGGGAATTATTGTTACTTTTTATTGGAATTAGCTTCCTTGTAGCTTTAATTCAAATTTACTTATCAAAAGACAAAATTAAAAGAATACTTACTACTCCTAGAAAAGGTCTAAATAGTATATTAGGAGCTGTTCTAGGAGCTGTAACACCTTTTTGTTCCTGTTCTACTGTCCCTATTTTAGTAGGACTCTTAAAAAGTGGTGCCCCTTTTTCAGGAACTATATCATTCCTATTAACATCACCTATATTAAATCCTGCAATTATAGCATTGCTTTTAACATTTTTTGGCCTTAAAGCAACCATTATCTACACCGCTTTTACTTTTATATTTGCAGTTATTGTTGGATTGTTACTTGATAAGTTTGGTTTTGAAAAGGAAGTTAAGAATGTAAGTATTAAAGGCGAACAAAGTGGTGAAATAGTTTATGAAAATCTTGAAGGCACATTTTTAGAAAAAAATATAGCAGCTTTTAAATACGCCTTTTTTGAATCTTTAGTTCTATTTAAACAAGTATTTTTATACTTACTTCTTGGTGCTGGTATAGGCTCATTCATATATGAATTTGTTCCTGAAGATCTACTATCTAACTTTGCTGGAAAATCAAATATATTATCAGTACCTATTGCTGCTTTGATTGGCATTCCTATGTATATAAGGACAGAAACAATGATACCTATTGCAAGGATACTTATTGATAAAGGGGTAGGCTATGGGACAATGGTAGCACTTATTATAGGTGGTGCTGGTGCAAGTATTCCAGAGCTTTCGTTATTAGGCTCTATATTTAAAAAGAATATGATGATTGCATTTGTTCTTTCCATATTTACTGTAGCAATCATTACAGGATATGTGTTTAACATAATTATGTAGTAGGAGGTGATAATATGGCTAAAAAAAAGAATTCAGTTTTTTCTAAAATTTTAAAACCTAAAAAATCATCCTGTTGTTCTATGGAAATTATTGAAGAACCATGTAAGGAAAAAGATGAAGGGGAAACAAAAAAGGAAAAAGATTAGTTTTATAATTTAAAAGAAAACAGCACTACTATTTTGATACTTTCTAAAAACAATAACGTTATGAAAATTAAAAGCTTCCATAGATGATTATACTACTATGGAAGCTTTTAAAATGGTAACACTTACTGATAATTACATTGATTGTTTATATTCTAAACTCTAATAAAAACTTATGTCAGTAAAATAAGTTATTTAACATCTATGAGCTCAACCTTTAATAATTTATGCAATCAACCAAAGTATGCTATCATCAAATTGATTCCTTAATGGCAAACTTTTGACAATGCTCACTTAAGAACCTTGGAAGACTCACATAAAAGGATAGCCTAGGCTATCCTTTTACATGAATTCTTTAAGAAGTTTTTCTGCCTCCATTGGGTCCAACTCTCTATCTACAAGAGGTGGTCCCTCCTTTATAAACGGAAACTTGTCTTCATAGGTTTCTTTTTCAACTTTATATAGAATGCCAATAGGTATTTTATCTCCAAATTCCATAGCTTTTTTGAAAGCTGCTTCTTTGTCAGTATAATCATAATCCTCTGGTAAATGGTAAGTCTTTTCTTTATACCATGCGAAGGTATTTACCTTGTTCCATACTACACAGGGTTGGAATATATCCACCAAAGCATAGCCTTTATAATTGATAGCTTCTTTCATTATCTCTACTAAATGGGGAATATCTCCAGAAAATCCTCTAGCCACAAAGCCTGCTCCCATGGTTAAGGCTAAAGCCAAAGGTTGCAAAGGCTCTACCTTTACCCCATCAAATTGTAAAGTGGTTTTCTGTCCTATAGAAGTAGTAGGAGAAGCTTGCCCCTTAGTTAATCCATATATCTGGTTATCGTGGACAAAATGGGCAATATCTATATTTCTCCTTATGGTGTGGATGAAATGATTCCCTCCTTCACCGTATGTATCCCCGTCTCCTGATTCAACTATTACCTTTAAATCCTTATTGGCCATTTTCATTCCTATAGCTGGTGGTAATGCTCGACCATGAAGGCCATTAAACCCATTAACCTTTATATAATGGGGCATTTTTGCAGCCTGACCTATTCCAGATGAAATAACTACTTCATGGGGAGCTAATCCTAATTCTTCTAAAGCTTGTTTAAGGGCTGTTCTTATCATATAGTTTCCACATCCAGGACACCAGGATGGTTCATAAAGTTTATATTCATTAACCATTATAAT
>NZ_PPXX01000088.1 GCF_021655075.1 Clostridium sp. Cult2 | reverse complement strand
AATGATTAGAAAAGAAGACTATATTATTATTTAAGAAATTGATAATTATTACAGTGGAAAACTGTAATTTGATTATAACTATATTGTACAAGGAGGAATTTTTTATGACAACTATAACTTATAAATTGGAAACATTAACATGTCCATCTTGCATGGCAAAGATAGAAGGAGCATTAAAAAAGACAAAAGGTGTAAAGAGAGTAGAAGTAATGTTTAATTCGAGCAAAGCAAAAGTCGATTTTGACGAATCTATAGTAGAGTCTGAAGATATTAAATTGGTAATTGAAGGATTAGGATATAAAGTATTAGGAGAAAAATGATAATTTTTAGAAGGGGGATGATTATGAAACTTAGCAAAGGTCAAAGGGTAGTAATCTCAGGGGTATTGATTGTTATATCTTTTATATTGAAGCAAACAGACTTGAATATATGGTATAGAAATATATTAATGATTGCAGCTGCCATCATAGCAGGTTTCCCAATCATGAAAAATGCCTTTGCAGCAGCAAAGTATAAAATTATTGGAATAGATGCATTAGTGACTTTAGCAGTAATAGGAGCCATGTTTTTACAAGAATTTTGGGAAGCTGCCGCAGTAACCTTCCTTTTTATGCTCGGAGATTATTTAGAATCTAAAACCTTAGAGAAAACCAGGTCTTCTATTAAATCCCTATTGGATTTGGCACCAGATATGGCTAGGGTTATAAAAGATGGCATAGAAGTAGAAGTTTCTCCTGACGAAGTAGTAGAAGGGGACACAGTTGTAGTAAAACCAGGGGAAAAGATTTCTGTTGATGGGACTATAATAGAAGGGAATGCCTATATAAACCAAGCTGCCATAACAGGAGAATCCATTCCCATAGATAAAACAGAAGGAGATACTGTATTTTCTGGTACTATTATTGAATCTGGATATTTAAAGATAAAGGCAGATAGGGTTGGAGATGATACTACCTTTGCTAGGATATTAGAAATGGTAGAAGAAGCTCAAGATAAAAAGGCAAAGACTCAGAAATTTCTAGAAGTATTTTCTAGATACTATACTCCTGCTATAATAATCCTGGCCCTATTGTTGTTGATTTTTACTAAAGATTTGGTACTGTCCCTAACATTATTGGTAATAGCTTGCCCAGGTGCTTTAGTTATTTCTACACCAGTATCTATAGTTGCAGGCATAGGCAATGGAGCAAAACATGGAGTTCTAGTAAAGGGCGGAGAAATAATGGAAAAGCTGGGGAAGATTAAGGTGTTAGCCTTTGATAAGACTGGAACTCTAACGAAAGGTAAACCTAAGGTAACAAATATAAAATCTTTTAACATAGATGAAGATGAACTATTAAAGCTTACTGCTATAGGTGAAAGCTATTCAGAACATCCATTAGCTAGAGCTATAATCGAAGCAGCAGAAGAAAAACATGGAGAAATAAAGGAATCTCCAGAAGAGGTTGAAATTATTACGGGTCAAGGATTAAAAGTAAAAATACAAGAGAATATATATTTAATAGGAAATAGAAAATTATTGACAGAAAATGGGGTAAATATAACTGAAGAGGAAGAAGAGTATGTAAAGAGTGAAGAAGAACATGGTCAAACAGTGGTTATAGTTTCAGATTTAGTAAAAATGTTAGGAGCTATATCTATAGCAGATACAGTTAGAGAAGATGCCAAAGAACTAATAATAGATTTGAAAAAACAAGGTATAGAAAAAGTGGTTATGCTAACTGGGGATAATAAGAGAGCTGCTGCTGCCATATCAAAGGAATTAGGAATTGATGAATATTATGCTGAGCTTCTTCCAGAAGGAAAAGTGGAAACTTTAGAAAGATTACAAGAAGAATTTGGAGCAACTGCCATGGTTGGAGATGGGGTAAATGATGCACCTGCATTAGCTTCAGCAGATTTAGGTATTGCTATAGGTGGAGCTGGCGCAGATGTAGCCATGGAAACAGCAGATGTAGTATTGATGTCCAATGAAATAAAAAGATTATCCTATGCTATTGGACTAAGTAGGTCAACGGTAAGAAATATGAAGCAAAATATATATTTTGCCATTATAGTTGCAGGAGTTCTTTTGGTTGGAGTATTAGGTAAGGTAGTATTTTTATCATCAGGAATGTTAATCCATGAAATAAGTGTATTATTGGTAATAGTTAATGCTGTAAGGCTTTTAGGATATGGAGAAAAGGGAAGAAGTAGAAAAGTATTATATGATTAGTAGAAAACAGAATGAGAGGTGAATATAATGAGTGAATTGATTAACAATAGAGAACATAGACAAAAGATGTTAAAGGAAGTAATTAAAGAACTTCATGATGGTAAAACCGTAGATGAAGTAAAAGAAAAGTTTGCTAAGGTAATAGAAGGGGTTTCAGCTTCGGAAATATCAGCAATGGAAACCCAATTGGTTAAAGAAGGACTATCTATAGAAGAAATCCAGCGTCTATGCAATGTCCATGCTGCTGTATTTAAAGGTTCTATAGAAGAAATACACCATCCAGAAGAAGTTCCAGGTCACCCGGTCTATACTATGAGACAAGAAAATGAAGCCTTGGAAGAATATATAAATAAGACAGTGATTAACAATTTAGAAAAATTTAAAGACGATGATTCTAAAGAGAATATAAATAATTTAATTCAGGATTTAAACTTATTATGGGATATCGATAAACATTATAGTAGGAAGGAAAATTTAATATTCCCCTATTTAGAAAAGTACGGAATTACTGCGCCACCTAAGGTAATGTGGGGAGTAGACGATGATATTAGGGCATTGATTAAAGAAGGAAAGCTTATGCTTACTGATTACAGGGGAAACAAAGAGGAAGTAATAGAAAAAATAGAAAATATGGCTGATGAAATAAAAGAAATGATATTTAAAGAAGATAGCATACTATTCCCTATGGCCTTGGAAACATTGACGGAAGATGAATGGATAACCATATATAAGGAAAGCGATGAAATTGGATATGCATTGATAGAACCAGAAACCAAATGGAAACTAAAGAGAATAAATATTTCTGATACAGAGGAAAAATCATCAGAAGGAGGACATGTAAAATTTGAAACTGGATTTTTAACTCCAGAGGAAATAAGCCAAATATTAAATATCATTCCAGGAGATATGACTTTTATAGATAAAAACGACACTGTAAAATACTTCTCTCAAGGTAAAGAAAGAATCTTTGCTCGAACAAAAGCAGTTATAGGAAGGAATGTACAAAATTGTCATCCTCCAGCTAGTGTTCATATAGTGGATAAAATATTGGAAGATTTTAAATCAGGAAAGAAAGACCATGAGGATTTCTGGATTAA
>NZ_PPXX01000087.1 GCF_021655075.1 Clostridium sp. Cult2 | reverse complement strand
TTCCTCCTTTAATGTGGTTTTTGTCGATTACATTATATCAAATGGAGGATATTTCTCTATATTTTTTTGTTTTTTGTCCAACAATTATTTTACACTAAGCTTCAAACAGTAAGAAATGGCTGACTTGAACTTTCATCCATAAAAGTAATCAGTAACTATATTTTGCATAAAACCTTGCTCCCTTAAAGCAAAGTTCCCCCAAACTCTTAGTCTGAGGGAACATAAAACACCCTTCAATATTTACTTAAAAATATTCAAAGTATAAAACATTTCTGCTGTATTATGATACTCTTTATAGAACGTCTTACTTATCCTTTAACTTTCTCCTGTAGTAATATCTACCTTTACAGATATCCTTGCATTATCCATTAGTGCCTCTAATGAGAGAATCTTTTATTGAATTTAGACCATACTTTTGTGTTTCTAAAAGAGGAGCAATTTCCTGTCTTTCGTGCACTAAAAGATGCTAAGCTAATCTTTCTCATAAATAATCTTTCCCTTCAACTTCTGGACATATAATTCTAACTTTCTTCATCTAGCTGTTTTAGTTTCTTTCTTTTAAATAAATAAGTAATTAGAACACTTGACCAAGCAATTGCCATAAACATTTCTGCCCCTTGTTTTGACAAAGACCCTTTCAATATTATTTTTGAAGGTTTGATTACTAAGTCGATAATTCCCCATACAAATAAAATTAATCCTCCAATTCCTAATAGCAACACTAGCATCCGTTCAGATTTTTCTTCAATATTCATAGAATCATTTATTACCATCTCATTTAAACAAACACAACTAGATATAACAATTATTAAAATATTTCCCCACATCCCTTCAATAAGTACAATTCCTAAATCTTTTAAGAAAGCATCAATTAGAAGTAAATTAACAATTAAAATAAATCCATGTTTAAGTGCATTTCCTCTGAGCAATAATTGACGTTCGTCTAATTTACTTTTCATTTTTTATTCCTCCCAACCAAATAAATCATCCAAACTTTTGTTAAGGATTTTACAAATATCACTACATAGTTTTATGGTGGGATTGTAATCTCCATTTTCTATTGCATTAATGGTTTGTCTTGATACATTTACTGCTTCTGCTAAATCTTTTTGAGTCATATCCTTTAGTACTCTTGCTGCTTTTAATTTTAAGTTTTTTGACATTCACCCACCTCCTAATAACAATGTACTACTTTAGTGACACTTTGTCAATTATATTTTACTTTTTGCTATGGTTAAAAAAGAGAGGTCACATTTATAATACCTCTATAATAATAGGATAATTAAATTTTCTTATCTTCATAGTCTCCTCCTATGCCTGCACAAATTATTAACTAATATATATTATGTTAAAAAGTAATAGTGTTAATGATATATCATCTTCTCCTAAACCTTTTAATGCCAAAATTGTGGTTATGGAGTTTTCATTATCCAATCAATTTTTAATTATTAATTGTAGGTTATTGTTCTCATCTACACCCACAACTACTTTATCTTTATCCTTTAAATCTCCTTTTATAATCATTTTGCCCATTTCTGTTTCTAAATGTTTTTGTAAAAATCTTTTAACTGGTCTTGCACCATACTGTACCGAGTAAGCTCTATTTAGAACATATTCTTTGGCTTCATCTGTAAATTCAATTACAATCTGCCTATCCTGCAATCTTTTCTCTATCTCATCTATTTGTAAATCAATTATCTTGAATATTTCTTCCTTCTGTAATGGTTTAAACATTACTATTTCATCAAGACGGTTTAAAAACTCTGGTCTAAAAGTCCTTTTCATCTCATCCATAACCATTTCTTTAGTATTCTCATCTACTTTACCGTCTTCCTTCAATCCTTCTAGCAGATAAGCTGAACCTATATTAGAGGTCATTATTATTACAGTATTTTTAAAATCTACTGTTCTCCCTTGATTGTCTGTTAGCCTACCATCGTCTAATACTTGAAGAAGTATATTAAATACATCAGGATGGGCTTTTTCTATTTCATCGAATAGTATTACAGAATAAGGTTTTCTCCTAACAGCCTCTGTCAATTGACCACCTTCATCATATCCTACATATCCGGGAGGTGCACCTATAAGCCTTGATACCGAGTGTTTCTCCATATATTCACTCATATCAATCCTTACCATATTTCTTTCATCATCAAATAAAGTTTCAGTTAATGCTTTTGCTAATTCAGTCTTCCCTACTCCAGTTGGTCCTAAAAAGATGAAGGAACCTACTGGTCTATTTAACGGTTTAATACCTGCTCTAGCTCTAATAACAGCCCCTACCACAGTTTCTACTGCCTCATCTTGACCAATAACTCTTTTTTGGAGGATTTTATCTAGATTTAATAATTTTTCTCTTTCCGTTTCCACTAGTTTAGATACAGGAATACCCGTCCATTTAGATACTACTTCTGCTATTTCTTCTTCTGTTACTTCTTCCTTTAGCATCCTATCTTGTTTTTGATTTTTTTGATTAAGTTCTTCTAATCTTTTTTCTAGTTGAGGTAATTTGCCATATTTTAATTCAGATAGTTTTTCTAAATCATAGTTTCTTTCTGCTTCCTCTATTTCTCTTTTTGTTTTATCTATCTCTTTCTTTATTTCCTTTAAGGAAGAAATATCCTTCTTTTCTTCCTCCCATTTTGCTTTTTTAATATCAAATTCTTCTCTTAAAGAGGCAATATCCCTTTCTATTTTCCCAAGACGGATTTTAGAACCTTCATCCCTTTCCTTTTTAAGAGCTTCTCTTTCAATCTCCAACTGTAATATTCGCCTTCTTATCTCATCTAATTCTGCTGGCATACTGTCTATTTCTGTTCTTATCATAGCAGAAGCTTCATCCATTAGATCTATAGCCTTGTCTGGTAAATATCTATCGCTAATATATCTATCTGAAAGGGTAGCACAAGCTATAACTGCATTATCAGAAATCCTAATTCCATGATGAATCTCATATTTCTCCTTTATCCCCCTAAGAATAGATATGGTGTCATCTACTGTAGGCTCATCTACTAACACCTTTTGAAATCTTCTTTCCAAAGCTGCATCTTTTTCTATATATTTTCTATATTCATCTAAAGTAGTGGCTCCTATACAAAGGATTTCCCCACGAGCTAACATTGGTTTTAAAAGATTGGAGGCATCCATAGATCCTTCTGTTCTGCCTGCACCCACTATATTATGGATTTCATCTATGAACATTATTATCCTTCCATCGGATTCTTCTATTTCCTTTAATACTGCTTTCAATCTTTCTTCAAATTCGCCCCTATATTTTGCTCCTGCGATTAAAGCTCCCATATCTAGGGCAAAAATAGTTTTATCCTTTAATCCTTCAGGAACGTCACCATTGATTATCCTTTGGCCTAGTCCTTCAATTATGGCGGTCTTGCCAACTCCCGGTTCTCCTATGAGAACTGGATTATTTTTGGTTCTTCTAGAAAGAATTCGAATTGTATTTCTTATCTCCTCATCCCTACCTATTACCGGATCTAGCTTCCCAGTTCTCGCTTCCTCTGTTAAATCCCTTCCAAATCGTTTTAAAGCATCATAGGTTGCTTCTGGATTGTCAGAGGTAATTGTCTGATTACCTCTAATCTTTTTAAGGGCCTCTAAAAACCTTTGTAGGTTTATATTATATCTATTAAAAATCTTCTCTGAGGGAATCCCTCTTTCTTTAAGTAAAGATATATAGATATGCTCTACTCCCACATATTCATCTCCAAATCTTTTAGCTTCATCTTCAGAGTTTAGAAGTATCTTAGTATATGCTCTACTAGGATAGAGAGTGCCTCCCCCTCCCGATTGTTTAGGAAGATTATCTAATTCTTTTTCAATATCACTCTTAATAAGTCCAATATTCTCACCCATATAGGACAGTACCCTTGGTATTAATCCTTCATCTTGGTTTATTAATGCAAAATGAATATGGATTTCCTCCAATTGAGGATTCCCATTTTTAACTGCTAATTCTTGGGAATTTTGAACTACCTCTAGGCTTTTTTGTGTGAATTTATTCAAATCCATTTTTACCACCCCTCAACTAAAGTTTAATTAGATATATCCTTTAACTGTTGATAAAGTCTTTTTTGTTTTTCTGTTAAATTAGAAGGATTTACTATATTAGCTTCAATATATAGATCTCCCATATTCCCTTTCATATCCCTATAGCCTTTTTTAGGTATTCTAATTTTTTTGCCTCCCTCCATATTAGGAGGAATGGTTACTTTAATTTTTCCAGCTAATGTATCTACTACAATTTTAGTCCCTAAAGCCGCTTCCCAAGGAAATAGGTTTACTCGTTGATATATATCTAATCCTTCAAGTTTATATTTTTCATCTACAATAAAGTTTATTTTAAAATAAATATCCCCATGGATTCCAGCTTTTTCGCCTTTAATCTTTATTTTTTTCCCAGGCAATATTCCCCTTGGTACTTTTACCGACAAATATTTAGTTTCATTTCCTATTCTAAGGGATACGTTTTTAGTTGTACCTTTGTATCCTTCCTCTATACTTATATCTATTTCAGATTCATAACTTTGGGGATTAGGTCTATTATAATTGCTCCTACCCATTGTTCTGTCTCCAAATATATCACCTATACCAAAGTCACTACCTCCAAAGAACATATTGAAAAAATCGCTAAATCCTTCTCCACCCCCTGTGGTATAAGTATACCTATATCCATCGCCAAAATTTTCAAATCCAAATTGAGAAGGATCAAAATTTTGACCGTTTGTAAAGTTATATCCATTACCAAAAGTATCATATTTATTTCGCTTATCTTCATCCCCTAATACTTGGTAGGCTTCATTTATATCTTTAAACTTTTCTTGGGCTTTCCTATCATTAGGGTTTAAATCAGGATGATATTTTTTGGCTAGCTTTCTATAAGCCTTTTTAATTTCATCATTACTTACATTTTTATCTACTCCTAATATCTTATAATAATCTTTATACTCCATAAATAAGCCTCCTCATCTACCTTGGGGAAATATTTTCTTTGATTTCGTTTGACTTTCTTTGACCTTCATATTGATTATAATCCTTTTATTGTCAAAAATCAATATCATATTTATTATTATTAATTTTATATATATTTACTAATAAATGTATAATATGTTTGACATTTGGCCAGTGCCTTATTATACTGTTTTATTTTTGCTTACTTGGATTATAGAATTAGCCATGAAACTTGGAAAATTATTTAATACTCCCGTTGAAGAAATTTTTCAACTGGATTATTAATAATTCCAATAAATAAAGGTGACCCATCTACACCTGTTATTGCAAATATAAAAGGTCTATTTAGTATCATCTCAGCCTTTCCATCTGGCTGTGCTGCTCCACAATAGTCTATTTGGGTAAAAGCTGTAGCTTCCACGCCTTTCTCATCAATGGATATAGCTGAATTTTGTTTGATATTTGAAATAAATAGGGGTTTAGTATTTGAAAGATTAGTGAAATCTGCTGTTATTTCAAAAGCATTTTCTATTCCTAAAGTTTTACAAATTTCTATTAGTTCAATGCTTGAAGAAAAATTAAATTTAGGAATTCTAAATATAACTTCTCCCATCTGCCTCTCATCCGTTGATAATGAATTCAGAGCTTCATCTAACAATTCTGGGTCTGATATAATATCATATGGAGATACTCCTTCATCAGGTAAAATAAATACCATTTGACTACTATTCTTTAAATTAAGATAAGAAACAGTGTATCCATCAGCACCTACAAAACCATGACTACCATAGGTCATGTTCATGAAATCAGATTTTACTATACTTCCATCTGCAAGATAAAATTCATCTTCTTTTGTATTTTCGACATTAAAGCTATCTACCCATTCATCATAAAAATATATGGTATTTATCAATGTCATTACATCATCTGGATTAAAAGAAAATTCATCAGAATTTTTCCCAAGCTTTCCACCTGTTTGTTCCGAGACCCATTTGCTGATTTTTTTAGGACTTCCTTTATCATTAAAATCAAGGCTAAAAGAGCTAGCATAATATTCTTTTGCCAATAAATCCAGTAATTCACTATTAAATTCAACATCATTTTTTAGCCATAAAGAGTTTCCAAGGCTTAGTTTTCCTATTTCATTATGATAATAGAGTCTTCTAAATAACTTCCCCGTTTCACTTCTTACCATTTCAATATTATCCATATTCAATGCTTCTAAAATCTCTTTTTGAGTATCTTCATTAGCTGTTTCAGAAACCATAGATAAGGCCATATATAAGCTTATTGGAGAATAAAGACTGTTTGTATCTTTATCTGTTTCCCTTAGTACTAACGAAGAGGATTTAATTGAAAAATCCTTAAGGTTTTTTAAAAACTTTTCATCTATATCTTCTCTTCTATTTATCTTTTCATCTAAATCATCAAATTTAATTTTTGTTGGATATGCTGGTTCTGCTATGGCATAAGGATTCACCCTATTGCTCTTAATAAAGAAACTAGATATAACCATTACTATAACTACGGTTATTGTAGCAAATTTAAAAATATTTTTAGGTCTTCTATTATTTACATTTGTATTTAGCATCTTATCTGCGGTGGATTCTTTTAGAGATTTGTCCACTTCAATATCATTATTTGCTTCTTTGTATAATTTTCTAAACATAATCCATCTCCCCTTTCAGAGATTCCTTTAACATATTTTTTCCCCTATGTAATTGTGATTTCACTGTCCCTTCTTTTGTCCCAAGGGCCTCGGCTATTTCCTTAATAGACATATCTTCATAGTAAAAAAGGTGGATTACTGTTCTATACTTTTTCGGCAATTCTAATACATTGTAGTATATATCACTTTTTTCCTCCGTACTAAATACTAGATTATCTATCATAGGAACTGTCTTTTTCGTCCATGGGGAATTAAATATATCGTAACTACAATTTACTGTAGTCCTTATGAGCCATGCCTTACAATGCTCATCAGAAACAATTTTGTGATAATTTTTCATGTACTTAATAAAGACCTCCTGAAATACATCTTCAGCATCTGACTTATTTTTTGTTCTTGCCAAAGCTAATTTATAAACCATATCAGAATATTGATTGACAATACTTGTAACATGCTCCTTCGAATCCAAAGATATCACCACCTCTATTATTAATACTACATAAATACAAGAAAGGTTGCATTCATATAACAAACATAGCTTATCCTATTTATGGCACGGTTCACCCTATCAACTTGACTGGCAAAACTTATTTGGTGATAGATATAATACCATAGAATTAAAGCAGTAGATTTATTATAGAAATAATCTACTGCTTTAAAATTATATTTAAATTAACTCAAATTCTTTCAATGCCATGCAAATCAAAATAAACATTCCTTGCCTTAAAGGAAGAAAGATTAATATATAGTAATTTTATTTCTCAAAATCACTTATTCTTTTAAATAGAAATTGATAACTATCTTAATTATATCATACTAACAAGTAGTTTTCGCCTATTATAAAAGATTCGTGAAAGTATCCCTCTTCTACTATCGCCAAAATTTAGTCATATCTTTTTTATCCTCAATATTATAAAACACAATTTTATCCAGCAAATCAAAATCGACTTTATCAGTCCATTTAATTCTAAACAACCCATGTGTATAAGAATATCCTGCTTTCTCAATCTCTTCTTTAAACAGATTAATGACTGCTGGTTCAGGGGCCATGGCTATATGTCCTTTAGCAACGCTAAAGCCGATGATAAAAGTTCCATGGTCACTGAACATTGGCTGATTCCACTTAATCTCTCCTTTCAATTGAGGAAACTTCTTTTTTATATATTTTAAGATATCTTCCATTCGTTCTCTTTTATCTAACTCATCAATACTATCTAAAAACATCTTAAAATCTTTCATATTTAGCTGCCCCCTCTTTATTAATTTTTATAAAATAAGGCTATGGTTCATAAGCATGTATAATAATTCCTATTGGATATTATACCCATCAAATAAAAAAGAACTCTTTGAAAGAGTTCAGGGGATATAGCTTATATTATGTTTTGCTGTACTATATATAAATGCTGCATCCCAAAAAAATCTTGTAGTACTAACATTAAATATCTAATAATTACTTAATAAACTTATCTATTGCTTTATTTAATTTTTCTAGTGGTTCCTTATTATTATTTTCAACAGCTTGTAAAATACAGTGATTTATATGATCTTCCAAAATTAACTTCCCAACGTTATTAAGTGCAGACCTAACTGCTGATATTTGTATAAGAATTTCATCACATTCTTTTCCTTCCTCTATCATTCTTTTTACTGCTTCTGCATGACCAATAATCCTTGACATTCTGTTAATAATTTGTTTACTATGAGGATGGTTATATTCATATTCATTCATATATTATCACACCCTTTATATAAAATTGTGTTATTCTATTTTTATTTCTTTCCATTTCCCTTTCATAAAACGAATCATTAAAATAATTCCTCGAACTGTTACATCTAAGGCATATGCTAACCATACACCAACTAACCCCAAGTCTAATTTCATTCCTAAAATATATACCCCTAATACTCGTACTCCCCATATTCCTACAAGAGTTGAGTACATTGGAAATTTTGTATCTCCTGCTCCTTGAAGTGCTGATGTAATTACAAGTGTTATACATAAGAAAGGTTGAAATAAGGCTATGATTCTCAATACTTTTACAACTAGGTTTATTACTTCTGAATCTTCACTAAATAACTCTGCAAGAGATGGAGCAAATATATAGAAAATAGCACCTACTATTACCATAAATCCTGTTGCTAGAAAGTAAGACATCAGTCCATATTTTTGAGCCTCATCAGCTTTTTTTGCTCCGAGGTTTTGTCCAACTAAGGTAGCCGCTGCTACTCCAAAACCCATGCCTGGTAAATAGGAAAATGTTTCTATGGTTCCCGCTATATTATGTGCTGCATAAGCTTCAGTACCTATCTTTATAATCAATCCACCATATACAAGCTGTCCAAACCTCATGATTAATTTTTCAAATCCAGCAGGCAATCCTATTTTAGTAATAGATTTTAAGATATCTTTATCAATACTCCACTTATCAAGTATATTAATATGTATTTTTGTTTCATTACTGTTAATCTTTCTTAATAAAAGAATAGCCCCAACTATTCTAGAAGTTGTAGTAGCTATGCCCGCTCCTAGAATACCAAGTCCATTGAAGTCAAATATACCAAATATTAGTATATAGTCAAGAACTATATTAATAACATTTGATACAATTGCTATTTTCATAGGTGTTTTAGTATCTCCTGCCCCCCTCAAGCTACTGGATAAAACCATCATAAGGCATAGAAAAACGGATGGGACTGCTACAGAGAAAAAATATGGTAAGGCATACTGAAGTACTCTTTCTTCTGCACCTAAAAAAAGTAATATATTCTTAGAAAAAGTAAGGTTTATTATTCCAAAAACTGCACCTATACCCAAAGCCATTATAATAGATTGTTTTACTGCATTATTAGCATTTTCAACATTATTAGAACCTATATTTCTCGATGCAATGGCAGTAGTACCTACTCCTAATGCAAGGAAAAATGCAATATATATATTCATAATTAAATTGGTAATCCCAACACCAGCTATAGCTTCCGTACCAATTTTTCCAATAAAATATGTATCTACAGTACCAATGAGAACTTGTAAAATGTTTTCAATCATTGCTGGTAAAGCTAAAGCCATTATGGTTATAATATTTTCCTTATGAAATCCTTTAAAACTTCGTAATTCATCCTTCATGTAATACCTTCCCTCATAATATTTATATCCCCCATGGGGGGATGTAAATATTATATTCTTTTTCCTCATTAGATGCAACTATAATTAATACAAAGAATATGATATTGGGAATTAGATAAATTTGAAATATAATAAGACAAGAGAACCGTCCCCTTGTCTTATTTTAAAACACTAAATTCTATTTCTACCTGCTCTTCTCTGCCATTTCTAATAATATTCAACTTTGCTTTATCTCCCTTTTTATATTTGTAAAGGGATTTTTTCAGCTGGTTCATATTTTGTATTTCTTGGTCATCAATTTTGGTTATTACATCTCCAGCCCTTAAATTACCCTTACTTGCTGGTGAATTTGGAACTACTTCAATTATAACCACTCCATTATCAGCTATTAAATCTACTCCTAGTTGCCTTTCATATAGTTCTACTTCAACTCCTGTTATACCTAAGAATACAGTTTTGTAGGTCCCTTCCTTAACTACTTGTTCTATTACAGGTTTTACTGTATTTATAGGTATGGCAAAGCCTAATCCTTCGGCAGTTTTTATTTTAGCTGTATTTATTCCTATTACTTCCCCTTTACTGTTTAACAGAGGACCTCCACTATTTCCCTCATTAATAGAAGCATCCGTTTGGATTAAATCTTCAATAACATTGTATTGATCTACTTGGATGGACCTATGAAGTCCAGATATAATCCCTGAAGTTACAGTCCTTTGAAATTCTAATCCTAATGGATTTCCTATGGCTATGGCGATTTCCCCTACTTCTAATTTGTCTGAATCACCTAATATAGCAACTGGTAAATCCGTTGTATCCACCTTTACTATGGCTAAATCTATGGAGCTATCATTCCATAATACCTTGCCGGGAATTTTGTCTTCATTTTCAAGTAATACTGTTATCTCTTTCGCATTCCCATCACCAACAACATGGGAATTGGTAAGTATATAGCCATTCTTATCCACTATTACACCTGAACCTACCCCATCTACTTCTTGGGATATAAAACCAAAGTTTTGAACTTGTTTTGTTGTAATCCCCACTACACTACTCATGGCTTTTTTAGCTGCTACAGAAACTGCAGTAATATTGCTCCCATCAATATTGTAAACTACATTATCATTATTATTATTAGCCTTTTCTTCTATAGATGGTAATTTATCAGCATATAAATAGTTTATAGCTATATAGGGTGATACCAATCCACCAATAAGGGAGGATATTAAAGCAATAGCTAGATATGATAATATCCTATTCCTTTTACTTTTTTTCTTTTCCTTGCTTATTTTGTCTTTGTTTAAATCTCCAATATTATCATTATTATCTTCGCCATCCTCTACAACAGTATCTATACCTTCTATTATTTCTATCATTTGATTTAAATCTCTTTTTTCATTATCCATTTTTAAACCTCCTTCTATCCCAATCTTTACCTAATAGATTAATATATAAATGTGAAAAAAATATAGATAGAATATGTTTTTGTTGTAAAATTATCCATTGCCTTTTTCATAATTTCCCATAATTATTTGATAGGGATAACATACATTTGCTGTATTATACTAATGTTGATAAAAAAATTATAGGCAATTAAATATTAATTTTTCTGATATAATAAATTTAAAGAATTCTTTCAAGATTTACCCTTAAGGAGAAGATAAATATGAGTTATAAAATCTATTTAGTAGAAGACGACCATAATTTAAATTTAGTATTGACTACTTATTTAAAAAAAGAAGGTTGGAAAGTATCTTCTTTTTTGACAGGTAAAGAAGCAAAAATGGCTATTAATAATCCTCCAGATTTATGGATACTTGATATTATGCTGCCAGATATAGATGGGTACCAGCTAATAAAGGAGATTAAATTAACTTCTCCAAATGTTCCCGTAATATTTATTTCTGCAAGAGATGCAGATATCGACAGGGTTTTGGGTTTAGAATTAGGCAGCGATGATTATCTAGCTAAGCCTTTTCTTCCTAGGGAGTTAGTCATTAGAACTAAAAATCTTTTAGATAGAGTCTATGGCACTAACTGGGAAGTTCTAGAGATTTTCCCTTATACAATAGAAGAAAAACCTAGAAGAGTTAGATTGAAAGATTCTGTCATAGATTTAACCTCTAAGGAATTCGACTTACTACTTTACTTTGCTAAAAATCAAGGTATAGCTCTTTCTAGAGAACAAATTCTTCAGGTCATATGGGGCATCGATTATTTTGGAACGGATAGGGTGGTAGATGACTTAGTAAGAAGACTTAGGAAGAAGATGCCTGAACTAAGAATAGAAACCATATATGGATATGGATATAGGATGATAGAAAATGAAAAATAAGATGAAAAATTGGCCTTTATCAATTCAAATTTGGGTAGTTTTTGCAACTATTACCTTAGGTATATCTTTGATATTATCTGTAATATTACCATTGACTCTAAGGGATTTCTTTACCAATGAAATATATGCAACTATAGAATCAGCTCAAACTTTGATGTTTAATCAATATGATATACGTTCCATAAGAGATTTATTAGAATCCCAAGGGCCAGAGAAATCAAGGCAAACTTTGGAAAATATTCGCACCGTTAACCATTTTATAATCTACGAAGATAGCCCAATAATTCTTTCCTCTTCTCTTTCCATAAACTTCTTAAATGAAGTAAAAAACCAGGCATTAACTCAAAAGCACAATAGTGAAAGATATAGTGGAAAAGTAGGAACGGAAAAAATATTTTATGTTATTACTAAAGGTAAGGCCCTAAACCAAGATGCTTATTTAGTTTCCTATATGTGGGATTCCTATAGGGAAGATTTGGTCCAAACCTTGTTTAGAAAATTAGCCTTTATCATGTTTCTAGTTTTCATCTTTAGCTGGATACCTGCTATATTATTATCAAGATATTTATCTAGTCCCCTTGTAAGCTTAGAAAAGCGGGTGGAAAAACTTGCAAATAATGAGTGGGAAGAACCTGTAGAATTAGATAGACATGATGAAATAGGTAAATTAGGAGAATCTATAGAACAACTTAGGAACCAGTTAATCTATCAGGAAGAAATGCAGCAATCTTTCCTACAACACATATCCCATGAGTTAAAGACCCCTGTTATGGTTATTCGTAGCTTTTCACAGGCCATTAGAGATGGAATCTATCCAAAAGGAGATTTGGATTGTTCTGTAAAGGTAATAGATGAGGAAGCAGAAAGACTTGAAAAACGTATAAGAAATCTACTCTATATAACAAAGTTGGATTATCTAAATACTCATGATACTTCTTACCAAGACTTTTCTTTAGATAGATTAATAAAAGATGTAATAGAAAGGTTGTCCTGGAATAGAACAGATATTGATTGGCAATTGGAATTATCTCCAGCAAATATTAATGGGGATGTGGAACAATGGAGAGTGGTTATAGAAAATTTATTGGATAACCAAATGCGATATGCAAAGAGTTCAATACTCATATCTTTAAACTCAAAAGAGAAAAATAAGATCTGGCTTAAATTTCATAATGATGGTCCTAACATAGAACCTGAAGTTTTAGATTCTCTCTTTACAAAATTCAATAAAGGATATAAAGGAGAATTTGGTTTAGGATTGGCTATCGTTTATAGAATTGTAACCTTACATGATGCTAAAATTTGGGCTAAAAATGAAAAAGATGGAGTATCCTTTTATGTGGAGATACTAAAAAAATAGAATGAACTAGAGTCTAACTCATTCTATTTTTAATTTAGAAAGGTAGTGTAAAATAATTTGTGCTTTTAGGAAATAAAATTCTCTTTTCTGGCAAGAATCTAAATAAGACCAAAACCAGAAAGGAGAATTTTTTATGGCA
>NZ_PPXX01000086.1 GCF_021655075.1 Clostridium sp. Cult2 | reverse complement strand
AAAAATATATTAAAAAAATAAGTGTTATTGTTAAAGGGGTATAAAATAGCAGAGTTAAAGGCCAAAATGGTACTGAAAAAACAACAGAAACCAAATAGTTAATAGAAGTAAGAACCATAATAAAGCCAAAATTAAATATTAAGAAATGTTTTATATTCATTTTATCTTTTTTTATAATAACTTTTATAAGATAAACTAAATAGATTAATATAATTAACGATTCCAGCAAATTAGTGATTTTAGAAATATTTGAAAGGTGTTCGAATTGATATTTTTCTATTGTTCCCCTTAAGGAATACTTTTGTATGTACAGGGATTTAGATATTCCAAAGTATGTATATATTAAGTTGATTAAAGAGAAGAAGATTACGTATAGTTTAAAAAATTTATTTTCTTTAAAATCATGTATGAATTGCTTCATAATAAGAAACCTCCAGTATTTAAAGATGTTTTCAAATTTGCTACTGAACATAATTCTACCACTACTTCGTAAAATATAAATTATGTGTCATTAACGTGTTGTCATTCCGAGTGAAACGAGAAATCTTATCTTTACCTTAAGATCCTTCTCTTTTCTCAGGATGATAACAACCTGCAACCGTCATCCTGAATGTAATAAAGAATCTTTTATTGTTCACCTAATCCTATTGATATACAAATTGACTAATATATTAATAATATCACATAGTAGAATACTTGCTACTAATTTAAAAAAATATAATCTGTCTTTCTAATTTTCATTAATTTTGACTCACTCCTTAATTTCATGTATTTAAATAATAATTGCATTATCCAAAACCTGTTTAATATTTCTAAAATAAAAGCCAAAATGTTTCATGTGAAACACTCTGGCTTTTATTACCTTTTTGGTATCTGAATAGATACTTCTACATATTCACCTTTATCCTTTTCTATATACTTAGCATCAATACCACTATCTTTTATTGCATTATAAGCTTTTTTTATTGTATTTAGATAAATACGTGTGCTAATTAACCTTTTTATGTTTTGCTTTTCTTCAACGGACTCCTCTTTCGTTAAATCATTTAGTATATCGTTTACCAAACTTTCAGTTTTGCTTACATTTAACTCCTTTTTTATAACCTTATCTAATACTTCTCTTTTCAACTCATAGTCTGGTAATTTTAGTAAAGCTCGTCCATGTCTTTCAGTTAGATTGTTTTCTATAAGATCTTTTTTTATGTCCTCTGGAAGCTTTAAAACTCGTAGTTTATTTGCAATGGTAGATTGACTTTTACCAATTTTTTCTGCTAGCTCATGTTGAGTAAACCCATGATCTGCTATTAAATTATAATAACCTTCTGCTTCTTCAATAAAATTCAAATCTTCTCTTTGTAAGTTTTCAATTAAAGCCAACATTGCAGATTCTTTATCTCTATATTCCACAATAATAGCAGGTATTTTATCAAGATCTGCTAACTCAGAAGCCCTTAGTCTTCTTTCCCCGGCAATAAGCTCATAATTTTCATTTTGCAATTTTCTTACACTAATAGGTTGAATTAATCCAAAGGACTTTATGGATTGGCTTAATTCTTCTAAAGACTTCTTGTTAAAATTCTTCCTTGGTTGATATGGATTAGGTTTAATGGACTCAATTGGAATATACTTTATCTCTGGTTGTATACTTTTCATTAGACTCCCCTCTTCCCAATAAACTTATTTAACCTTATTTTTATATATTCTATAAATTGTAAATATTTCCTTCTAATTTCCCAAACTTTCCTTCGCCATTTTATTCCTAATTATAAGGGTTTCTTCTTAGGTTTACCTCCTCCCCTAGGATATTTTGTCGGAGTTTCTTTTATTTTTTCTATAATTATCAAACTATGAGTAATATCACTTAAAGGCAAATCTATAACCTTAATTTCTTTAAACCTTCCACCTAATATCTTTATTGATTTTTCTGCATCCTTTAGTTCCTCACCCATATCGGGACCTTTCATAGAAATAAAATGTCCTCCAACTTTTACAAAAGGTAAACAATATTCACAAAGAGTGTTCAAAGAAGCTACTGCCCTTGAAACTGCAATATCATATTTTTCTCTATGGTTTTTATCTCTACCTAATTCTTCTGCTCGTCCATGAATAGGAATTATTTTTTCTAAAGCTAATTTGTCAATTATATTCTCTAAAAATGTAATTCTTTTTTTTAAGCTGTCAAGTAAAACCACTTCCATATCTCTATTTAATATTTTTAGTGGTACACCTGGAAAACCTCCACCAGTTCCTATATCTATCATTTTTATGTTCTTCCCAATTAAATCCGTAGTTAATGGGGTTATACTATCAACAAAATGCTTAATATCGATTTCTTCGTCATCAATTATAGATGTAATATTTATTTTCTGATTCCATTCCTTTAATAATTCTTTATATAAAATAAAACTATGGATTTCTTCTTTATTTAATTCAATACCTAATATATTTCCACCTTTAATTAATGTATTTACATTAGTCATGCTTTTCTCCTTTCATTTCCCTTCTTTTTTGCTCTAAATAGATTAACAAGACATTAATATCTGCTGGGGAAACTCCTGATATTCTAGAGGCTTGACCTACGGAATCTGGCTTAATCTGGTTCAATTTTTGTTTAGCTTCATTACTTAAACCTTTAATATCATTATAATCTTGATTTTCAGCTAATTTTTTGCTTTCTAATTTTTTAAACTGTTCAATTTGTGTCATCTGTTTTTTAATATAACCTTCATATTTAATATGAGTTTCAACTTGAAGTCTAATTTCCCTTGGTAATTCTTTCCTGCTAGAATCAAGTTTTGCTAAAGATTCATAGCTTAGTTCAGGCCTTTTAATTAAATTGTACAAACTAAAGGCTGTTTTCAAGGGTGTACTACCCAATTTTTCTAATAAATCATTGGTATTAGTAGTAGGGGTTACTACTACATCTTTTAATCTGTTTAATTCCGACTCTATTAGTTCTTTTTTCTTATTAGTTTTCCTATATCTCTCTTCAGTCACTAAACCAATTTTATAACCTTTTTCTGTCAACCTTAAATCCGCATTATCTTGTCTTAATGTTAATCTGTATTCTGCTCTTGAAGTCATCATTCTATAAGGTTCATTTGTACCTTTTGTCACTAAATCATCAATCAATACCCCAATATATGCTTCTGACCTATCTAACATAAAAGGTTCTTTACCTTTAATATTCATTACAGCATTTATTCCTGCAATTAATCCTTGAGCAGCTGCTTCCTCATACCCTGATGATCCATTAATTTGACCTGCAAAAAATAAATTATTTATTTCCATATGCTCTAAAGTTCTTTTTAATATGGTAGGATCTATACAATCATATTCTATACCATAAGCGGTTCTCATAAACTGCACATTCTCCAAACCAATTATGGTCTTATACATTTCCAATTGAACTTCTTCAGGTAAAGTTGAACTTACTCCTTGTACATACATTTCTCTTGTATCAAGTCCTTCAGGCTCAATAAATACTTGATGTTTCTCCTTATCACTAAACCTTACCACCTTATCTTCAATAGATGGACAATATCTTGGTCCTATTCCTTCTATAACTCCAGAATACATAGGAGAACGAGAAAGATTTTTCCTAATTATTTCGTGTGTTAAAGGTGTAGTATAGGTTAAATGACAAGGAACCTGCTCTATGTTAAAATTCTTATCCATATTTAGAAATGAAAAAGGTATAATTTCCTCATCTCCTGGTTGAATTTCCATTTTAGAATAATCTATAGTATCCCCGTGTACTCTTGCTGGTGTACCAGTTTTAAATCTTCTCAATTTAATACCCAATTTTAATAAAGAATCTGAAAGAATATTAGAAGGAGAAAAACTACCAGGACCACTTGAGTAGTTTACTTCACCTATAAAAATTCTTCCTTTCAAATATGTTCCAGTAGCCAATATTACTACTTTACTACTATAAATAGCACCTGTCTTTGTAACAATTCCTTTAGTATTATTGTCTTCTACAAGTATTTCAACAACTTCACCTTCACGCAAAACTATATTGGGTTCTTTTTCTAATACCTTTTTCATTTCTCTATGATATTTCTTTTTATCTGCTTGAACCCTTAACGAATGAACAGCTGGCCCTTTTGATGTATTAAGCATTCTACTTTGGATAAAAGATTTATCTATATTTAAAGCCATCTCTCCGCCTAGTGCATCTATCTCTCTAACTAAATGCCCTTTCCCAGTACCTCCAATATTAGGATTACAAGGCATATCTCCTATAGAATCAAGACTCATAGTGAGCATTAAAGTTTTCATGCCCATTCTACTAGTAGCCAATGCTGCTTCACATCCAGCATGACCAGCTCCAACAACTATTACATCAAAATTTCCTGCATGAAATTTTTTTACTTCTTTCATCTTGTACACCTCTTTATAAAACTATTTACCTATACAGAATTCAGAGAATATTTTATCCAAAATATCCTCACCAACAGTATCTCCAGATATTTCCCCTAAATTTTCCCAACAGTTTTTTATATCTACTTCTATACAATCTAAAGGCATACTTGAAACAATACCATTTACTCCTTCTTCTATATTTCCCTTAGCTCTTAAAAGTTGGTTTTTATGCCTTAAGTTTGTAATTATTACATCGCTTTCTACCTCTAAATCTCCTTTATAAAACATATCCTTTATGGCATATTCCAACTTATCAATACCTAATCCACTAACAATGGAAGTAATTATAATTTCCTTATCAGGTAATAATTTTTTTAAATAACTTTCATCATATTCACTTGGGAGGTCTGTTTTATTTAGCAAAACTATGGATTTTCTTTCTTTAATAATATCTATAATTTGGTAATCCTCTTCAGTAATACTATCCGATGCATCAAATACTGCTATTATTAAATCTGCTTTATATACCATTTCTCTGGCTCTATCTACACCAATTTTTTCAACTAAGTCATCAGTAGTTCTAATTCCTGCTGTATCAACAATTTTCAAAGGTATACCATCAATATTCACATATTCTTCTATAATATCTCTAGTAGTTCCTGGAATATTGGTTACGATAGCTCTATTTTCCCTTAACATAGCATTTAATAAAGAAGATTTTCCTACATTAGGTTTTCCTAATATAACGGTGTTTAAACCATCCCTAAGAATTTTTCCTCTATCAGCTGTTTCCAATAATTTATTAATTTCCTCTTCTACTTGCTTAGCTTTTTCTTCTAATTCTTCATAGGTAATCTCTTCTACATCTTCCTCTGGAAAATCTATGGAAACCTCTATATGTGCTATCATTTCCAATAATATATCTCTTATTTTTTTAACTTTTTTAGATATGCTTCCTTCTAATTGTTCTAATGATACTTGAAAAGATTTGTCCGTTTTAGCCCTAATCATATCTATTACTGCTTCTGATTGAGCTAAATCTAACCTTCCGTTTAAAAAGGCCCTCTTGGTAAATTCTCCAGGTTCCGCTAATCTAGAGCCATTTTCTAAAACCAACTCTAATATTTTTCTTACTGATATTATACCTCCATGACAATATATCTCCACCATATCTTCCCTAGTGTAAGTATATGGTTCTTTCATATATGCAATTAATACTTCGTCTACAATTTCTTTATCTTTTGGATTAATTATATGGCCATATATTAATCTTCTATTTTCTCCATCTATTAAATTTTCAATTTTATTTCCTTTAAATAATCTATTTGCAATACTTATGGATTTTTTCCCACTTATTCTAACGATTCCAATTCCAGCTTCCCCCATAGCAGTAGAAATAGCCGCAATTGTATCAGCCATAGTTTTCACCATACCTTTCTATTAATAACAAAGGTTCCTATAATAATATAAATAAATTTAGGAATCTTTAATAAATCTATATATGATAATAGAAACCCAGTATAGCACTGGGTTTCTTAAAGGTTTATTTTGCTTGAATAACTACTCTTCTATAAGGTTCTTCTCCTTCACTATAAGTAGCTATACCATTTACATGCTGCAAAGCAGAATGAATTATCCTTCTTTCATAGGGATTCATTGGCTCTAATTTTACTGGTCTTCTGCTATATTTTGACTTTTCAGCCATCCTATTCGCCAATCTAATTAAAGTTTCTTCCCTTTTCTTTCTATATCCTTTAATATCTACTATTACTTTAATATAATTATCCCTATTTTTATTAACCGTTAAGCTTAATAAATATTGTATTGCATCTAAAGTATTTCCTCTTTTACCAATTACAATTCCCATATCAGAAGAATTAATATTAACAATTTCTACTTTTAAGCAAGAATCTTCTCTTCTAACTAGTACATTTCCCTTGATATTCATAGATGATAGAATTCTGTTTAAAAAATTTTCAGTAATTTCTATGGGATCATTAACTACTGTCACTTTAACTATTGCATCCTTAGTACCTATTAATCCAAACAAACCTTTACTTGGTTCTTCCAGTATTTCTACCTGAACATCTGTCTCACTAACACTTAATTCCTCTAACGCAATATCGATGGCCTCACGAACAGTTTTTGCTACCTTTACAACGGACCTCATTCTATCTTGTCTCCTCCTTAATTTTACCCAAAGACCTATTAGATATCAATTGTTGAATTATTTGAAATATATTACCTATAACCCAATATACTCCTATACCAGCTGCAAAAGACCTAGCAGCCATAAATATCATGGCAGGTAAGAATATATTCATCATTTTTTGAGTAGATTCAGCTTGCGGATTAGCTTCTACATTACTAGTCATAAGTTTACTTTGTAAAAATGTAGTCAATGCAGCTAAGAGAGGTAATCCCCATAAATAAGGGTCTGGTTTTTCTAAATTTGGTATCCATAAAAAACTTTTACTAATTGCATCATAAATATTTGGGTCTTTAAAAACAAATCTTACAGGATCTCTTAATACATTAAAAAAAGCTATTATTATCGGAAATTGAATAAGCAAAGGTAAACACCCAGAAGCTGGATTATAATTATGTTCTTTATACATTTCCATCATTTTTGCTTGTTGGGTCTGTGGGTCATTTTTATATTTATTTTGAATTTCTTTAATCTTCGGTTGCAACTCGTTCATTTTCTTTGTAGACTTACTCTGATGTAAACTTATAGGTAAAAGAATAAATTTAAAAATAATTGTTGTTAATACAATTGCTATACCATAATAAGAAATAAATTCTGATTCTGTACCAATACTAGATACCATATCAAATACAAATTTTAACAAAGCTCCTAATAAATTACCTAAAAACGACGTCATTTGTCAACCCCCAATCATTTTAGCGGATCATATCCTCCTTTATTAAATGGATGACATCTCAATACTCTACGTATACTTAGATAAGTTCCTTTAAAAAAACCATACTTCTTATAAGCTTGTATAGAATACTCAGAGCAAGTTGGATAAAATCTGCAGTTTTTCCCCGTTAAAATATATTTAGAAATAAATCTTTGATAAAATTTTATTAATAAAATAGCTACTTTAGCCATTATTTGTCACCTATATCATTTAAAAGACCAGATGTTTTCAAAATATGAAGCATTGCACTTTCTAATTCTACATGTTTTAAATCTACCACATTCTTCTTAGGTATTATTATTATATCATATTCTTTCCTAACCATATTGAAATTTTTTCTAAGTATTTCTTTCAATCTTCTCTTTACTCTATTTCTTACCACACTATTGCCAATCTTTTTCGAAACGGTAAAACCAACCCTCGAATAATTCAATCCATTCTTCATCTTATACAAAACTAAATTACGATTCCAATAATTCTTTCCTCTTTTATAAACCTTTTTAAAATCTTCATTATTCCTTAACCTATATTCTTTATTCATTACAATGCTCCTTATAGACAAAAAGGCCACTGATGTTGCGGCCTTATGCTGTTAACCTTTTTCTGCCTTTTCTTCTTCTATTCTTAATAACTTGTCTTCCTGATTTACTTCTCATTCTCTTTCTAAATCCATGTTCTTTACTTCTCTGTCTTTTTTTTGGTTGATAAGTTCTTTTCATTTAACTACACCCCCTCTGTTCAAACCCATATATAAAAATTTTAAAATTTTTGTTAAGGAAAACATAAATACTAATATTGATTATATTTATAGATAGCTTATATGTCAAGAAATTTAAACTATTCATATCCACAGATTAATTAATTCACAAGTTCTCAATATTGTGGATAATTTTGTTGATATAATTAGTTTTATTTGATATTATTAATTTGGTATGTGGATAAGTTATTTTTTATAAACAGTCTATTTTTATACACAGATTGTGGATAAGGTTGTGTATAAGTTTTTACTTTTCAAATATTTATTTAACCCTATACCTTTAATTCAACCAATTTGTTATCCACATATTTATTGTTCTAATATTTGTTAATATATATTATTTAAAGTTTATTTAGAATATTAATAACAAATTATCAATAGCTTATCCACAATTATTATACCATTTTTTATTAATTTTATTTATGAATATTTTTACTTTTTTGTGGATATGTCTGTTAATATCTATATATTATATAGTATTTTTATTTAACTATTGGTTATAAAAACATATATAGTGGTTATAATTTACAATAAAATAGGAGGAATAAAAATAATGGTTTCAAATTTAGATAATATCTGGAATGAAGTCCTTAAATTAATCAAAGTAGAACTAACGGAAGTTAGTTTCAATACATGGCTTAAAACAATTAAACCTATTACTATTACTGATGATAGGGTTATTCTTGCCGCCCCCAATGAATTTACTAAAGGTATTTTAGAGGCCAGATATTTAAATTTAATAAAAAATGCCATAGCTCAAATTATTAAAGAAGAATATACTATTCAATTCATTATCCCAGGAGAAGAAATAAACATAAATGTTGGACAATCTATTCCAATAGATAACCATGAATTAAATCAAAGGTCTCAATTAAATCCTAAATATACTTTTGATACATTTGTAATTGGAAATAGTAATAGATTTGCTCATGCTGCTTCATTAGCTGTAGCAGAAGCACCAGCACAAGCCTATAATCCATTATTCATATACGGAGGAGTGGGTTTAGGGAAAACTCATTTAATGCACGCTATAGGACATTTTATTTTAAATCAATCCCCTAAATCAAAAGTAGTGTATGTTTCTTCAGAAAAGTTTACAAATGAATTGATAAATTCAATTAGAGATGATAGAAACAATGAATTTAGAAACAAATACAGAAATGTTGATGTATTGTTAGTAGATGATATCCAATTTATAGCAGGTAAAGAAAGTACTCAAGAAGAATTTTTCCATACATTTAATGCTTTACATGAAGCAAATAAACAGATAATTATATCTAGTGATAGGCCACCAAAAGAAATACCAACATTGGAAGATAGATTAAGATCTAGATTTGAATGGGGATTAATATCAGATATTCAAGCACCAGATTTAGAGACGAGGATTGCCATTCTTAAGAAAAAAGCAAAAATGGAAAATATTGATGTACCTGATGACGTTATGCTATATATTGCATCAAAAATACAATCAAATATTAGAGAATTAGAAGGAGCTTTGATTAGAATTGTTGCTTATTCATCCCTAACCAACAAAGAAGTTACTGTAGATTTAGCTGAAGAAGCTTTAAAGGATATAATTTCCAATAATAAACCTAGAAAGATAACGGTAGAATTAATAAAGAATTCAGTATCTAAAGAATTTGATATAAAAATGGAAGATTTTAACTCAAAGAAAAGAACTAGAGCAATAGCTTATCCAAGGCAAGTAGCCATGTATTTAACACGAGAATTAACTGATTTATCTTTACCTAAAATAGGAGATGAATTTGGAGGTCGAGACCATACGACTGTAATACATGCTTATGATAAAATATCAGTAGATATTGATGAAAGTGATGAACTTAAAAAAAGAATAGACGGACTTATAAAAAATATAAAAGGGGAATAATCAACAAAATTTGTTAATAACCTTGTTAGTTAAATGTTAGTAAATTAAGATTTTTTAAAGACTAATTATTATGGGGATAACTTCTATAGTTACTATTAAATTATCAACATGTTATTAAATGCAGAAACATATTAAAACTATATCCTATACATAGTTATTAACAAATTAACACCCCCTACTACTATTACTACTATTATATATTTATCTATCTATCTTTCAAGAACCAAACAGAAAAGGAGGATTATCAATTGAGAATACAAGTTAATCAAAATATTTTAGCAAATCATATTAATATAGTACAAAAAGGAATTTCAACTAGAACTACATTACAAATATTAGATGGTATATTAATAGAGACAGTTAATGGAAAGTTAAAGTTAACTGCTACTGATTTAGAAATTAGAATAGAAACATATCTTGATTGTGATACAATAGAAGAAGGTGCCATCGTAGTAAATTCTAGGATATTTGGTGATATAATTAAAAAATTGCCTAATTCTTTAATTAATATTGTAGTTAAAGATAATAACATTAATATTACTTGTGAAAATTCAGAATTTAATATATTAGGTAACTCACCTCAAGAATATCCAGAATTACCTGCTATAATTAATCAAAATTCTTTCAATATTCCTAAGGATTTATTTAAATCTGCTATTAGACAAACTGTATTTGCTACTACACTAGATGAAACCAGACCTATCTTAACTGGAGTTTTATTAGAAGTATCTGATTGCGTTGGTTCTTTTGTTGCACTAGATGGTTATAGGTTAGCTTTAAGAAGTATTCCTATAGATATAAAAGAAAATATCAAAATAGTAATACCAGGTAGAGTATTAGGTGAATTAAATAAAATACTTGATGATGAAGATGAATTGAAAATAACTACAGCTCCAGGTCATGTAATATTTGACATGGGAGATACAGTAGTTTCTTCAAGATTACTGGAAGGCCAATTTTTAAACTATAAAGATATTATTAGGAAAGAACATAAAACTAATATTAAGGTAAATAGAAAAGAACTTCAGGATAGCCTTGAGAGAGCTTCCTTATTAGCAAAAGAAGAAAAAACAAATTTAGTTAAATTGAATATTGCTGATAATCAAGTTATTATAAAATCAAATTCAGAAATAGGAAATGTTAATGAACAAATTTATTCAAATAAAGAAGGAGAGGATATAAACATAGCCTTTAATTCCAAATACCTTATCGACGGAATAAAAGCTATAGATTCTGAGGAAATAGAACTTTTTTTCATGGGAAGTTTAAATCCATGCATAATAAATCCTGTAGAGGATAAAAATTATACTTATTTAGTTTTACCAGTACGACTTGCTCAAGAAGATTATTAATAGAGAAGGTGGAAATTTAATAATATGAAAGAAATAAAAATAAGAACGGATATTATAAAATTAGACCAGTTGCTTAAATTTGCTGGAATTACTCAAACTGGTGGTGAAAGCAAAAACATTATAAATATGGGAAAGGTTTCAGTAAATGGGAACATTGTAAAAGAAAGAGGAAAAAAGATAAAAAAGGGTGATATAATAGAAATAGAAGACATAGAAAAGTTAATTGTGGTATAATAAAGTAGGTTTGTGAAAATAATCCCTCAACCCTTGTGGTTGAGGATTTATCACTTATGAAGTATTTTTGAGGGGTGCTTTTTTTGAATGTAGAAAGTATTAAGCTCATTAATTTTAGAAATTATAATAATTTAAGTTTAGACTTAAATAAAAAGATAAATATTTTTGTTGGAAAAAACGCTCAAGGAAAGACCAATTTATTAGAATCAATTTATATGTGTGCTACAGGAAGATCTTTCAGGACTAATAGAGATAGAGAGATTATAAATTTAAATAAAAAGGAAGCTTATATTGGATCTAAAATTAACATTGGTAGAACTGAAAAAATAATAGAAGTAAAATTGGAAAAAGATAGGCCAAAAAGGATAAAAATAAACCAAATCGAATTAAAAAACTTTAAAGAATTATATAGCGGTTTAAGTGTTGTAGTTTTTTCTCCTGATGACTTAAAACTTGTAAAAGATGGACCAGTAGAAAGAAGAAATTTTTTAGATATGAGTATTTCTCAAATAAGGCCAATTTATAAATACAATATTAATAAGTATAATAAGGTTTTATTTCAAAGAAATAATCTACTTAAATCCAATAAAGTAAAATCTAATATTATTAATTTAATAGAAATATTTGATATACAACTTGCTAAAATAGGAACCGAAATAATTATATCTAGGTTCCAATTTATTGAAAAATTATCTAAAATAGCCAAGGAAACACATAGAAAATTAACTTTAGAAGAAGAGTTAATTTTAAATTATAATACCAATGTGAATTTTTCTGGTAAAAATAAGAAAATCATTGAAAAAAATTTTTTAGAACAATTAAAATTTAATGTAGATAAGGATTTAATTACTGGAATTACATCAATTGGCCCTCATAGGGACAATATGGAAATAGAGATTAATGGTGCAGATGCTCGAATATTTGCTTCTCAAGGTCAACAAAGAACTATTGTCTTATCTATAAAATTATCTGAAGTGGAAATAATTAGAATGGAGAAAGGTGTTTATCCTGTTTTATTATTAGACGATGTATTTTCTGAGTTAGATATGGACAGAAGAAAGTATCTGACTAAATCTTTTAACGATATGCAAACTATAATTACTTCCACGGATATTATTAATTTAGATGAACTTAAAGAAATTGAAAAATCCATATTCTATATAGATAATGGTAAAATCTTAAAGTAAAGGAGTGGATTTAGTGTTTTTGCACATAGGTAATAATGTTAATATATTCTTAAAAGATATAGTTGCAATTATTGACAAGGATTCTTTAGAAAATTCTAAAGAAAATAATATATATATTCAAAAGTTACTAAAAAATAGCAATTTAGCCAGTAATGATATGAATGATATAAAAACTTATATAGTAACTTGTTCTAGTAATACACCTAGGAAAAATAGAAAAATAAATAAAAAACATGTCTTATATGTATCAAATATATCATCAACAACTTTATTTAGAAGAAATAAAGTTGTGAAACAAGATTGGAGGTTAGAATAAATGACCAATGAAAATAATGGAAGAATATATACAGCTGAAGAAATTCAAGTTTTAACAGGATTAGAACCAGTTAGAAAAAGGCCAGGGATGTATATTGGAAGTACTGGACCTAGGGGATTACATCATTTGGTATATGAAGTAGTAGATAATAGTATAGATGAAGCTTTAGCAGGAGTATGTGATAGTATAAAAATTGTAATAGAAAAAGATAATTCTGTAATAGTAGAGGATAATGGATCAGGTATACCGGTAGAAACTCATCCTCAAACTGGAAAGTCAACAGTAGAAACAGTTCTTACTATCCTTCATGCTGGAGGAAAGTTTAATAATTCTGCTTATAAAGTATCTGGAGGTTTGCATGGTGTTGGAGTTTCAGTTGTTAATGCTTTATCTGAATGGTTAATTGCAAAGGTAAAAAGAGATGGAAAAGAATATATGCAGAAATTTGAAAGGGGTGTACCTGTTACTGAATTACAAATAGTTGGAGAGGCTAAAACTACAGGTACATTAATAAATTTTAAACCGGATAAAGAAATTTTTGATGAAGTAGATTTCAATTTCGAGACATTAGAATATAGACTAAGAGAAATGGCATTTTTAAATAAGGGTATAATGATTAATTTAGAAGATAGAAGAACTAATACAAAGAGGAAATTTCACTATGAAGGAGGTATTAAATCCTTTGTAGAATATATTAATAGAAATAAAAATCCAATTCATAAAGATATAATGTACTTTGAAGCTGAAAAGGATAATACAGTAGTAGAATTAGCAATGCAATATACAGATGCATATTCAGAAAATATATATACCTTTGCCAATAATATAAACACCCAAGAAGGTGGAACCCATCTAAGTGGGTTGAGAACTGCCTTAACTAGAGCTATTAATGACTATGGTAGAAAGTATAACCATATAAAAGAAAAAGATGAAAATCTTCAAGGGGATGATGCAAGGGAAGGATTATCTGCTGTATTATCTGTTAAACTAATGGAACCTCAATTTGAAGGACAAACTAAAACCAAATTAGGTAATAGCGAAGTAAGAGGGATTGTAGAGTCTTTGACTTATGATTTTATTACTAGATACCTTGAAGAAAACCCTAAATCCGGAAAAATTGTATTGGAAAAAGCAGTTAGTGCATCAAGGGCAAGAGAAGCAGCAAGAAAGGCAAGGGAGATTTCAAGGAAAAGAAGCATTTTAGACAATACCACATTACCAGGTAAACTTGCTGATTGTCAATCAAATGATTTAGAAATAACAGAAATATATATAGTGGAAGGGGATTCAGCTGGTGGAAGTGCAAAACAGGGAAGAGACAGAGGTTATCAAGCAATTCTTCCATTAAGGGGTAAAATACTAAATGTAGAAAAAGCAAGATTAGATAGAATATTAGGATATGAAGAAATAAGGGCTATGATAACAGCCTTTGGAACCGGAATTGGTGATGAATTTGATATTGAAAAATTAAGATATGGAAAGATAATAATAATGACGGATGCAGACGTAGATGGTGCTCATATTAGGACATTGCTATTAACATTTTTCTATAGATATATGAGAGAATTATTAGATAATGGCCATGTATATATTGCTCAGCCACCTTTATATAAAGTATCAAAAGGTAGAGCTGAACATTATGTTTATAGTGATAATGAATTAGAAAAATTACTTGAAGAAATAGGCCGAAGCAACTATTCTATTCAAAGATACAAGGGTCTTGGAGAAATGAATCCAGAGCAACTTTGGGAAACTACAATGGATCCAGAAAAAAGGATACTATTGCAAGTAACCGTAGAAGAGGGATTGGCTGCAGATGAAATATTTACAACTTTAATGGGAGATAAGGTCAAACCGAGAAGGGAATTTATACAAAAGAATGCAAAACTAGTTAAAAACTTAGATATATAGGAGGGGAAAAATGGACAAAGATAATAAAGATGGTATAGATAATAAAATTATAGAAATAAATATTGAAGAAGAAATGAAAAAATCCTATTTAGATTATGCTATGTCTGTAATTGTGAGTAGGGCCCTTCCAGATGTTAGAGACGGTTTAAAACCAGTCCATAGAAGGATACTCTATGCTATGAATGAATTAGGAATGACTCCAGATAAACAATATAGAAAATCTGCAAGGGTAGTAGGGGATGTATTAGGTAAATATCATCCTCATTCAGATACATCTGTCTATGATGCCATGGTAAGACTCGCCCAGGATTTTAATACTAGGTATCCCTTAGTAAATGGCCATGGAAACTTTGGTTCTGTAGATGGAGACAGTGCTGCAGCTATGCGTTATACAGAAGTAAAGATGACTAAGCTTACATTGGAGATGTTAAGGGATATAAACAAAGAAACTATAGATTATATGCCTAATTTTGATGAAACCTTAAAAGAACCAATTGTTCTACCTAGTAGATTTCCGAACCTATTGGTAAACGGTTCATCAGGGATAGCAGTTGGAATGGCAACTAATATTCCCCCACATAATTTAAAAGAGGTAATAGATGGGATAATCATGTTAATAGAGAATCCCGAAATCGACATTGAAGATTTAATGGGAGTTATTAAAGGACCAGACTTTCCAACTGGTGCTATGATAATGGGGAGAGATGGGATTAAATCTGCCTTTAAAACTGGAAGAGGAAAGATAAGGATTAGAGCAGTTGCTGAGATAGAGGAATATACTAAGGGCAGAGATAAAATAATAATAACAGAGCTACCTTATCAGGTAAATAAAGCAAGATTAATAGAAAAGATAGCTGAACTAGTTAGAGATAAAAAGCTAGAAGGAATCTCAGATTTAAGAGATGAGTCCGATAGAGACGGTATGCGTATAGTAATTGAATTGAAAAGAGATGCAAACCCTAATATAGTTCTAAACAATCTATATAAACAAACTCAATTACAAGTAACTTTTGGAGTCATTATGCTAGCTTTAGTAAATAATGAACCTAGGGTATTAAATTTAAAGCAAATATTAACCTATTATTTAGAACATCAAAAAGAAATAATAACCAGAAGAACCCAATTTGATTTAGATAAAGCTGAAGCAAGGGCTCATATTGTAGAAGGTTTGAAAATAGCTTTAGATAATATAGATGAAGTCATAAATATTATTAGAAGTTCAAAAGAAGAAGCAACAGCTAAAGAAAGACTTATGAATAGTTTTGAACTATCTGAAAAACAAGCTCAAGCCATACTTGATATGAGGCTTAGAAGGTTAACAGGATTAGAACGAGAAAAGCTAGAAGAAGAATATGAAGCATTGATTAAAGAAATTAATAGATTTAAAGAAATATTAGCTAGTGAAAGGTTAATATATGAAATAATTAAAGATGAATTGCTAGAAATTAAAGAAAGATTTGGAGATAGAAGAAAGACTAGAATAATGCCTTCAGCTGATGAAATAGATATAGAAGATATGATTGAAGAAGAAGATGTAATCATTACTTTAACCCATTATGGATATATAAAAAGAATGCCAGAAGATACTTATAAAATCCAAAGAAGGGGCGGGAAAGGGATTACAGGACTTACTACAAGAGAAGAAGATTTTGTAGAAAATTTATTTATTACTTCAACCCATGATACTATACTTTTCTTTACAAATAAAGGTAGAGTATATTCATTAAAAGCCTATGAAATACCTGAAGGTAGAAGACAGGCTAGAGGAACAGCAATAATTAACTTATTAAATTTAACAGGAGATGAAAATATATCCGCAGTTATTCCTATAGAAAAATATGATCCAGAAAGTAACCTTGTTTTCATAACTAAAAATGGAATTATCAAAAAAACAAAATTGGATAACTTTAAAAATATAAGAAAAAATGGAATAATTGCTATTAGTTTAAAAGAAAAAGATGAATTAATAGGAGTTAAAAAAACAAACGGTAAAAGAGAAATAATAGTGGTAACATCTCAGGGAATGGCTATTAGATTTAGTGAAAAAGATGTAAGAGAAATGGGCAGAAATGCTATGGGGGTTATAGCTATTAGGTTGAAAGATGAAGATGAGGTAGTAGCAATGGATCTAATAGAAGAAGGAAAACATCTGTTGGTTGTAAGTGAATTTGGATTTGGAAAAAGAACTCCTTTAGATGAATATAGAATTCAAAATAGGGGCGGAGTAGGTTTAAAAACCTACAATATAAAGAACAAAACAGGCAAATTGGTATCTGCTAAAGTAATAGATGAAAATGATGAAATAATAATGATTTCTATGTCAGGGATAATAATTAGATTGATTTCAAAAGGTATTTCAGTAATGGGTAGAAATACTCAAGGAGTTACTTTGATGAAAATAAATAATAAAGATGACAAAGTAATGGCAGTTGCAAAATATGTAGAAGAAGAATAGTAATGGAAAAAGTATCCTTTAATATATTAAGGATGCTTTTTTTATCCATATATAAGTAAATCCTACTAAGTTACTTTACATTAAACCTATTTTATTATAAAATTAAGTAAATATGAAAGAAGATTAAGGGGGTATTAATATGTCTTTAAGTATTAAAGTTAACTTTGATGAAGAAAAAGGTATTTGGGTAATCATACCAGAAGGAGAAATTGACATATACACATCTCCAAAATTAAAGGAAAGATTAGTTGAAGCATTTAACAAAAGAAAAACAGATATATTAATAGATGGTCAAAACTTAGATTATCTAGATAGTACAGGTTTAGGTACATTAATAAGTGTTCTTAAGAAAGCAAAAGAAAACGATAGTAATATATATCTAGAAAACATTAAGCCAAATATAAGAAAATTATTTGATATTACTGAATTAGATAAGGTATTTATAATTAAGGAGTGATAGTATGGATAAAAATATTTTTAAACTTACCATTCCTAGTAAACCTGATTATATATCCGTTGCAAGATTAACTTCATCTTCTATTGCAAATAAGGTGGGATTTAATATAGATGATATAGATGATATTAAGGTATCTATTGCAGAAGCTTGTATAAATGCATTGAATAGAGCTGAACATATAGATATAAAATTTACTATTCAAGAAAATAAATTTATTATGTCAGTTAATAATGTATCCATGTATGATAATAATAATGAAGATACAAATAAAGAAATGAAGCTAGGAATTCTAATAATTAAATCTTTAATGGATGAAGTTAACTTTTCAAAAGAAGGAGTTGAAATGATAAAATATATAGAGGATGGTAGTATATGAAATCAAATAAATATTTTGAAAAAAATGATTTAAAAGACTTAAATCAAGTAGACACCAAAACTCTATTCAAACAATTGAAAGAAACAAAAGATTTTAAAATAAGAGAAACTCTTATAGAAAGACATTTATATATAGCTGAAATACTTTCAAAAAAATATGCTAATAGAGGCATAGACTATGATGATATATATCAAGTAGCTTCTATTGGACTTATCTATGCAATTGATAGATATGATATAGACAAAGGATTTGAATTTTCTAGTTTTGCCACTCCTACTATTATCGGTGAGATTAAAAAACATTTCAGAGATAAAGGTTGGACCATAAGAGTCCCTCGGAGAATACAAGAATTATCAAAAAAAATAAATAATGCCAAGATTACTTTAAGTCAGGAACTTCAACGTTCTCCTACAGTAGAAGATATAGCAGAATATTTAAATTCTACAGAAGAAGAAATTCTAGAGGCTATGGAAGGCAGTAAGGTCTATACTCCCCAGTCCTTAGATTTAACTTATGATTCTAACGGAGACGATAAAGATGTGAATTTAGCAGATCTTATAGGAGAAGAAGATATTTATTTTAGCAAAATCGAAAACAATGATTTTTTATTAAGAGGTATGGAGAAGTTAAATGATGTAGAAAAGAAAATATTAGTAGATAGATATTTTAATAATAAGACCCAAGTAATCATTGCTGAAGAATTAAATATTTCTCAAATGACTGTATCCAGAATTGAAAAAAAGGTTATTGAAAAGTTTAGAAAAGAAATGGAAAAAACCTTAGGGTGGAAATAAAATTTCATGTTGACAAACTCCAAAAAATATTATATTATTAATGTCCCTAATCATCATATATTTAATCTTTAAATTATTTTTTTAAATTTATAAAAATATGTTGACAGGGCAATTAAAATTTGTTATATTATAAAAGTCGGCTCTAAACGGTGTCGACAACAAAGAACCTAGACAACTTAACAGTGTGAAGTACTTTGAGTAAGATATAA
>NZ_PPXX01000085.1 GCF_021655075.1 Clostridium sp. Cult2 | reverse complement strand
AAAAAAATTATTTGGTTAAGTGATGAAAAAATAATAGATATTGGAACAATAATTAGTCTATATTGCCAATAGAGTAACTCTTTATGCAGTATATAGACATTTACACAGTGCATACTAGTAACAAGAAAGGAGTGAAAGTTATGAAGATTCAAATCGCATTAAACAAAGATATTGATAAAGCAAGAGAAATAATTAATAATTATTTCTCAAATAAAAAAGTAAAAATCGAAGAAATTGACTACCAATCAAGGCATTTATTTAATATAACTCCTGTGAAAAATAAATCTTCAAAAGATTTTTATAATAATATAACAAAGATGATATTGGACATTATTTTAAACATTTATTCGAAAGATATTATATATAAGCAAATTTGGACTAATTTCAAGGATATAAAAAGCAATGAAAAAATGAAAGTAGTTGAAATATCCAAAGAACTGCTTTTAGACGAAGAGAATTTTGTTACTGAAAAAGAATATATAAACAGTCAAATTAAAAATTATATAATGGATGTACCCTTTATTTCAATAGATGGTTTTATATTGTTTAGATTAAAAGGTTTAAATCTTTTTATAGATTTAGTTATAGACAAAGGGATAGAAGAATTTACTGTAGAAAAAGAGTATATGGAATTCATTAAAATATTACAATATTTTGTAGAAGTACAGAAACCAAAATATGATTTAATAAATATAGTTTTTGAAGGCAAGAATTATAAGCTATTAGATAAAGATAATAATAATATAGATAACGATTATTTTGATGAGGTAGTAGAAGAATTAGATAGTATCAGTATTAGTGATGACGATATATTAATAAGTTCATTAATTGTTTTATCACCTAAAAACATAGTAATCCATTCAGATGAAGAAAACAAAGGAAGGGATGTAATTAAAATTATTACCGATGTATTCCAAAACAAGGTATATTTTTGTCTAGGATGCGAAAAATGTAGAGGAGAGATAAAAATTAAAAATGACTGATAAAATGAAGCTTAAATATTGATGAAGCTTCATTTTATTCTATAATTGTATTTGAAAAAAAATGTTTAAATGATATCATAGTATTAAATGATTTGATGTTTGGAGGTATACATATGAGTAGAGATATAATTAAGCCATCTATATTACCTGGTTTTATGGAACTTATTCCATCAGAACAGATTTTGTTTAATAAAATGATGGACACAATTAGAGAAAATTATGAGAAATTTGGTTTTTTACCCATTGATACACCGGTAATTGAAAAAGCAGAAGTGCTGTTAGCTAAAGGTGGCGGAGAAACGGAACAGCAAATATATAGATTTGAAAAGGGAGATACAGACTTAGCTTTAAGGTTTGATTTAACTGTACCCCTTGCCAGATATGTGGCTCAACATTTTTCAGAATTAACCTTTCCCTTTAGAAGATACCATATAGGAAAGGTATATAGGGGAGAAAAGGCCCAAAGGGGAAGGTTTAGGGAATTCTATCAATGTGATATAGACATAATTGGCAATGGGACCTTAGATGTTATTAATGATGCAGAAATACCAAGTATAATCTATTCCACTTTCAAAGATTTAGGTTTCGATTCCTTCACTATAAAGATTAATAACAGAAAGGTATTAAAAGGATTTTTCCAATGGTTAGGAATTGATGATTCAACAGAAATACTTAGAAGTGTAGACAAACTAGAGAAAATTGGTTTAGATGGAGTAATTAAAGAATTAGAAGAACAAGGTTTAGAGAAGTCTGTCATAGATAAAATATTGGAATTTATACAGATAAAAGGAACCAATGAAGAAAAACTTAATAGTCTCGAAAGCTTAAAAATAGAAAATGAAACCTTCAATGAAGGATTAGAAGAATTGAAAGCTATAAATCATTATGTAGGATTATTTGGAGTTCCTGAAAGCAACTATTCCATAGATTTAACTATAGCAAGAGGCCTTGACTATTATACCGGTACTGTATATGAAACTTTTTTAAATGATTATCCTCACATAGGAAGTATATGTTCCGGCGGAAGGTACGATAATTTAGCAGAATACTACACCAAACAAAAACTACCAGGAGTAGGTATATCTATAGGGCTTACTAGATTATTCTATCAGCTAAACGAAGCAAAACTAATAGAAGTAGAAGACAATTCATTGACTAAAGCCATAATCATACCAATGGAAGGTTATTTAGAAAAAGCAGTTGAAATAGGAAAGATACTTAGGGACAACAATATAAACACCCAGGTATATTTAGAAAAGGCTAAAATGGGGAAAAAATTTGGTTTTGCAGATAAACTAAACATCCCTTATGCAATTATTATTGGGGCAGAAGAAGTAAAAGAAAACAAATATACTCTAAGGAATATGAAAACAGGAGAACAAACCATGCTCTCTATAGAGGATATATTGTCTAGTTTAAAGTAATATTAATATTAAATAATACTGAAATAAATGAACGAAATTGCAAAATAACAATCTAATTTATTAAAATGATGAAAAAATAGTATAAAAGAATAGCTCCATACATTAGACATATGTGAAAATATAACAAAACCTATGAATGGAGCTATTCTTATGAATAGAATTATATACTCTATATGTATGAAAGTTTATTACTGTTGACGCAAAAGAGAGGTAAGGACAGTTATTTCTCTAGATTTAATGAGAAAGGGGTGAGGAAGTATTGAAAAAAAAGAAAATTGGGATTGCAACCCTATATATGAATTCATCAGAGTTTTATTCTAATCAGATAAAAAGATTATTTAAAGAATATGTTGGCGTAGAAAAGTATTGTTTTCAAGATGGCAGTATAGAAAAAGGTATATATGGAGATATTATTCTAATACCTTCCTATAGTTTATTAGAAGTAGTAAAAAAATACGTCAAAACAGAATGTGAAATAATTATTATAACTAGAACATTAACAAAGAATGGATTTAAAAAAATTATGGAACTGTCCGAAAATACAAATGCTGCTCTTGTAAATGTTACAGCAGAAATGTCTGTAGAAACCATATCTCTTATATATAGATTAGGAGCTCAACATGTGAATTTAATACCTATATATCCAGAGATGGGACAAGTTCCCAATGTTGATTTAGCTATTACTCCTGGGGAATCTAAATATGTACCAGATAATGTTGACAAAATTATTGATATAGGAAGTAGGGTCTTAGACATAGATACTATTGTGGGTATTGCATCGAAGTTAGGATTAGAGAATATACTGGAGAATTCTGATATAAAAAACTATTTTAAAGAAATTGTGCCTTCAAGTTTAGGGATAGGGAAAATATTGAACAATGCTTTCAGATTAGAGAGTCAATTAGATGTATTACTTGAAATTTTTGATGATGGAATAATAGCCATAAATTCAGATGGAATTATATATTCATATAATGAAAGCGCTGAAAAAATACTTGGGTATAAAAGAGAGGAGATTTTAGGAAATAATGGAATTGGTTTGTTTCCTGAAATTCCTTTTAGTGAAGTATTAGATTCTGGTATACCAAAAAAGGAAGAACTAATTAAAATATCTGATTTTGATATAATTTCTACCATTACACCAATAATTAATTTGGGTATTATCTATGGAGCTGTGGCAATTATTAGAAAATTTAGTGATACAGAAAAAAAACAGCATAAGTTAAGGGCACAATTAATTGGAAAAGGACATAAGGCAAAGTATAATTTTGAAGATATTAGGGGAGAAAGCAAGTCAATAAAAAATGCTAAAAATATAGCAAAAAGAATGGCAAAATCAGATTCATCAATTTTGTTAGTTGGTGAAACGGGAACTGGTAAAGAATTGTTTGCTCAATCAATACATAATTATTCATCTAGAAAGGAAAATCAATTTGTAGCTGTTAACTGCGCTGCACTTCCTGAAAGTTTACTAGAAAGTGAATTATTTGGATATGAAGAAGGAGCTTTTACGGGAGCACGTAAAGGAGGAAAACCTGGATTATTTGAGCTTGCTCATAGAGGAACTTTGTTTCTTGATGAAATTGGAGATATGCCTTTAAAAGTCCAAGCCAGACTTCTTAGAGTTCTTGAAGAAAAAGAAGTTATGAGGATTGGTGGAGATAGCATTCTCAATGTAGATGTAAGGGTCATTGCTGCAACTAATAAGGATTTGAAAGAGCTAGTAGATAGAAGAAAATTTAGACAGGATTTATATTTTAGATTAAATGTATTACCTATAAAGGTACCAGCATTGAGGGATAGGAGAGTAGATATCCCACTCTTGATTGAAGAAATGAAAAGGGATTTTGGTGTGAATTTTAAAATTAGCCCTGAAGCTGTTCAGATGTTTATTAATCACAATTGGGAAGGAAATATAAGAGAACTTAGAAATTATATAGAGTATTTAGCGAACCTAGATGAAGAATATATTGAAGTTCACCATTTGCCATTTGAACTAGATGGAACAGAACTAGAAGATGAATTACAATATGAACTTAATGATTATGAGTATGGCGTAGTGGAAAAATTTACAAATTCTGTAGAGAGAGATTTAAATGAATACCTTTTTATATTAAGTGAACTAGAAAGAAATTATCATGAGAGAAAGCAGTCTGGTAGAAGAAGCCTTGAAAATGTTGCAAGGAAAAAGAAAATATTTTTAACACAGTATGAGATAAGAACAATACTTCTGGAATTAAAGGAATTTAACATGGTGGATATTTCAAGAGGTAGAGGAGGTACAAAAATTACTGATTTAGGACTAAAAACTTTAGAATATCTTAAAAGGGCTGAATGGTAGAAAAACGCAACCATTCAGCCCTTTAATATATTAAAACAAATGATTTTTAATATTATAGTTAAGTGGTAATAAAAAATAAATTATTTAGATGTTGAATTATTAATAGTTTCAAAAGATTTAAGTGAAATTGAAAGTAAGATATATTACTGGCATAAAATTTGCAAGTAATATATTTTAGAATTAGAAGAAAACAATAAAGGCGGTGTTAACAATATGAAACCCTTAATTGGTATTACTACTTATTATGTTAAAGATAGAGAACTTGGTCATATAAGGAATAGAGGACTACCTGGGCAAGATATGCTTATGTCCACAATGGATTATTCAAAAGCTATAGAAAAAGCTGGGGGTATTCCAGTGGCATTGCCAGTAATTGATAATGATAGTTATATAAATCAATTAGTTAAAAAAATGGACGGTTTTTTGTTTACTGGAGGTTCTGATATACATCCCAATAATTATCATGAATCTGTAAAAAAGGGACTAGGGCTAGTTGTACCTGAAAGAGATGCTTTTGAGTTAAAACTTTTAAAGAGAATTTTAGAAAAGGACAAACCTATTTTGGGAATATGTAGGGGTTTTCAGTTAATAAATGTTTATTTTGGAGGAAAATTGTATCAGGATATCAAACATAATAATTCCACTATAATAGAACATCATGGATATAAATTGCCGAAATATTGCTTTATCCACAATAACATTTTAGAAGAAGGGAGTAAAATTTATGAAGCTTTTGGAAAGAGAGATTTAAATGTTAACAGTTTACATCATCAGATTATAGAAAAATTAGGAGAAGGATTATTACAGACGGTATTATCGGAAGATGGAATTATAGAGGGTTTTGAGCATAAAAACTATTCATATGTTGTTGGAATGCAATGGCATCCAGAGATGATGTTTGAAGTTCATAGTGAACAACTACTTATATTTAAACATTTTATTAATAATGTGAAAGCTTTAGAAAAAAGCAATTAATATAAAGAAAGGAGGTTATAATTCTAAAATCATAGAGAAAAAGAGGAGGTTATAAAGTAATAAAATTTTCAAAATATAAAGGGGGAATACAATAATGGAATTTGGAATTCTTGATACTGGGATATTTATTATTTACTTATTAGGGACATTGGCAATTGGATGGTATTTTAAAAACAGAACAGATACTTCGGATGAATTTATGGTTGCAAATCGTGGATTAGGTTTATCGGTGTTTATTGCAACAATGGTAGCAACTTCAGTAGGTGGTGGTACACTAACAGGATATATAGGTCAGGTATATGAAAGTGGTTTAGTTATTTTGCCAACTGTTATTGTGTTTTTTATAATTCAATTTCTTATTGCAAAATTTCTAGCTGAAAAAGTACAAAAGTTTGAAGGGTATACTGCTCCAGATGTGCTAGGAAAAACATATGGCAGAACAAGTCAATTGTTAGCTGGAATTTCAAGTATGATATATATGTTAGGTGCTGGCCCAGCTTTACAAGCAATTGCTTTAGGAACGGTAATTGAAGTCATTACAGGCATTCCATTTACAATAGGTGCAACTATTGCAATGGTAATCATTATTTTGTACACATATTTTAGTGGTATGTGGGGTGTAGCGATGACTGATTATTTTCAATTTGTTGTAATGGCCATTGGAGTTGCATTGGTAGGATGGATTAGCTTAAATCAAGCTAATGGATGGTCATCTGTAGTTCCATCAATACCAAGCGAAAATTTATCTTTTAATGCTAATCTTCCAGCTATACTAAAATTGATTCTGGTTACTTCATTTCCTACGTTAATAGATGGAAATAGATATCAGAGATTTTATTCTGCAAAAGATGTAGGGGTTGCTAAGAAAGGTTATTATATTGCATTATTACCATGGTTCTTTATCTATGTATCAATATTCTTACTAGGTTTTACTGGCTATGTTTTAATTCCAAATGTACCTGCAGATAAAGTATTTGCGAGCCTAATACTGCAAACCTTACCAATAGGATTAAAAGGTATTGTTTTTGCAGCTTTAGTTTCTGCAATCATGTCGACAGCAGATTCATATATGTTAGTGGCAGCAACAAACTTTGTTCAGGATATTTATAAACCATATATTAATCCTAAGGCAACGGATAAGCAAATATTAAAAGTTTCAAGAATATCAGTTGTTGTGATTGGTATTGTTGGACTAGTTCTTGCATTAGCTGTTCCAAGCGTTATGGGAGTATGGTCTATAGCATCTACCGCCTATGTTGCTGGAAGTTTTATTCCTATGATGTATGCATTGTTTTTTAAAGGGAAAAAATCCAACAAGGCAGCAATAGCATCTATAGTTTTTGCTGGTGGTGGTAGCTTAGTATTAGAGGTTATGGATATGAGCATTTTGGGACAATCTCCAATCTTTATTGGAATTATTGCTAGCCTAATTATATTTGCCTTAATCACGTATTTCGATAAAGAAGCAGTAGTTGATAATAATTAATTATTGATTAGGAGGGAAAATATGGACATATTTTTTAAAGTAAATTCAATTTGTTTAATCGCGTTTTCCATATGGATGGTTTATGCATTTGCTAAAGAGTGGAAACCTTTATATAAGAATAAAGAATAAAAATAGTAGGAGATGTAAAGTTAAATAAAAGGAGATAAGATTATGGATATAAAAACTTAGTTACGTTTATTAATTATTGAATTGTGCTTTCCATAAGGGTCTAATTCTAGTTTGTCTCATTTTTATAAATTTGGTTATTATTTTTACTAAAACCATTTCGTAATAGGAAGAGACAACCAAGATGATATAAAATGTTAAAAGTTTAAATTTCATGTTTGATACTATCAAAAAATTATTATGGGGGGTTATTATGAAAAGAACAGAAGAGTTATTAATTGAAAATTGTCAAGATGCATGGCCTAAACTATATTATTATTTAGCCTTTGAATTAATTCAAGAATATGGTTTAAAGGGGGAAAAAGTAGTACGTAATGGAGTACGAAAATTTGGAATAGATCGTGGAGAAACTTTAAGGAAAATGCATATTAAATATGGTATTGACATTAATATGAAAAGTTTATTCACATATTATGATTTACCCGGGGATCCAAGATTCAGAAGAAGGCAAATAAGTTTGACTGAAGAGCAAAGACTTTCTGAAACACTTGTATGCCCTATAGCAGAGCTCTGGATTGATTATAACGCAAAAGCCATTGGACGTATATATTGTGAAGAATTTCATCATGCAATGTGGGGGGCATATGCAGAGGGAACTCAAGTTAACTTAGGCCAAACATTGACTCAAGATGGGGATAACCATTGTAGATTTTCAGTTTACTATAGAAAAGCAAATGCAAAAAATGACATAGAAGAAAATAAAGCTGAATTTACACCTTTAGATTACAAAGAGCCACATTATAGAGATGGTGTTGAAATGCTTGCTACTAAAATTTTTAATCATATTACTTTAAGCGCATTAGACATTATTGGTGTTAATGTTTTAGAAACAATAAAAAATAGTACAAGGTTATTTGCCATAGATTTAGCAAAACAGCAGAAAGATTTTGCCAAATCCCTATCTATTGAAATAACGGATGAATGGCTTTCTAAGTATTTGCCTTTTAAGTTAAATCAATCAGAACCTTTTGGATTCTGGTTAAACTTTGACAATGATATACCTTTTAAGATTTTTAAAGAGGTATTTTATCCAAATTTTGAAGCTGAATTATCTAGAATTTAATGCATTAAAATTAATCAAACATAAATTCCATATTTAGAACTAGAAAGATAAATCTGTTAAACTATGAATATTATTAATGAAATATTGTATAGTTTAAGATAATTTTTATTATAAATCCAGCTATAGAAAAAATGGAAAAAGATTTTGCGGTTGTACCTAAAGGACTCAAGAACTACAAGGGCTAATTGCAAAGTCTTTTTCGATTTTTACAATTAATTAACAGTTTTATTGATGCTTAAAAATGAATAGTGATTAAGAACTTTATTGTAACAAGTTTGACATGTTGTGGAATAAGTAAAACTGCTTTCTATTGTTTAAAAACAATAGACTAACAGAAATGTATAGATGTTTATTGTCATAGCAATTGTTTTAATGCACACCAGAAGAAATTACATTAAGCCATTTTATTAGCATTAATTATATAATATAGATAGGGCTTATACCAAGATAAAGTTGGATTATGTCCAAGATAATAAATCTTTAAAGAAGATATTTTCTATAGCAAAGAAATTCATTGCTGCAGTTGAAACTATGATTCAATAATAAGTATATTATTCAAGGAGGAAAATATTGTGGATGAAGCTTTAGAAGAAGCATTAAAATTTGTAGATGCTAATAGGGCAAATATGTTAAATATGTGGGAAGAATTAGTAAATATTGATAGCGGTTCTAGCGATAAAGAAGGAGTAGACACTATAGCTGAAAAATTAAAAAAATATTATGATGAAATTGGTTTTAGCACGAAAGTAATAGAGTTCAATAATGCTGGAAATTCCTTAATTGCAGAAGTAGGAGCTGAAAGGCAGAAAAAAGGTATTCTTTTTATAGGGCATATGGATACAGTTTTTAAAGCTGGCACTGTAAATGAGAGGCCCTTTAAAATTGAAAATGGAAAAGCTTATGGACCTGGTGTACTTGATATGAAGGGAGGCCTAGTTGTTGAATATTTTGCTGCTAAGGCATTACAAAAAGTTGGATATTATGATAGGCCAATAAAAGTTATCATTTCAGGGGACGAAGAAGTAGCACATGTAAATTCCGACAAGGGAAAACTATTTATAAGGGAATCAGAAGGATATGCTGCTACTTTTAATTGTGAACCTGGGTATCTAGATAATGGTATAGTAGTTGGCCGTAAAGGGGTTGCTAAATTCACCATGGAAATACATGGTGTTTCTGCTCATGCTGGTAGTGACCCAGAAAAAGGTAGTAGTGCAATTCTTGAAGCAGCACATAAGATAATAGATATTCATAAGCTCACAAATTTCGAAGAAGGTACTACTTATAATGTTGGGGTAATACATGGAGGAACAGTTTCCAATGCAGTCCCTGATTATGTGAAGTTAAAAATTGATGTTAGATTTTTAGATTTAGATAAAACTGAAGAGATAATTTCAGCTTTGAAAGATGTTACTAATAGAACTTATATTGTGGGGACTAAATCAATACTATCTGGTGGAGTATCTTTTAAGCCAATGGAAACTACTGAAGGTATAATGAAATTATTTGAACATTATAAGAAAACTTCAATAGATTTAGGGTATGAAATGCCATATCCTAAAAAATCAGGTGGTGGATCTGATGCAGCTAATACTGTAATTGCCGGAGTACCTTCAATATGTGCAGTAGGGGTTAAAGGATCAAATGATCATTCACCTAAGGAAGAGGCTGATATAGAGTCTATGTTTGAGAGAACTAAAGTATTAATTGCAAGTGTTTTAACTTATGATAAAGACTGCTAGATAATATTATATAATCTGCATTTTTCAATTTACATATTATAATTATTTAGTCATTTATAAAAGATAAAGCGAACAACTAATAATTGTTATTAGCATTTAAAACCTTACTAAGTTTAAAAATATTAATTAGACCTGTCTAATTAATCTGGTATCACTTATATTAAGCTTTACAGCTGTTTCAAAAATTTTAGTGTTTTCCTCCATTAAATTAGAAAATGATTTGACACCATAGTAATTGTTTTAATAAATAGATATGTATCTTATTATGAACTGTATTTTTTTATATTATCAAAAGATACCATAAAAATTATGAATAATCCTTGAATAACTGGGTATATTGTGTTAAAATAAATAATTAAATTAATATAAAAGACTTTGATGGGAAGAGTAAGTTATTTAGACCAACAAGAGAGGGAAGTGCCTTAGGCTGGAAGCCTTCCTATGGAAAGATAACCGAAGACCACCCCTGAGTCGTATCCTATACTAATAGGTAGAAGGATATCCGCTTATATGCGTTATATAAATTGAGCACCAAATAGGGTGGAACCACGGGAGTATACCTCTCGTCCCTGCGTAATGCAGAGACGAGAGGTTTTTTGATTATAAATATAGAAGGGAGAAAAAAATGGATAAGATTAAAATAACATTACCAGATAATTCAGTAAAAGAATATGACAAAGGTGTAACCGTATTGGAAGTTGCAAAGGACATTAGTGAAGGATTAGCTAGAGTAGCATTAGGTGCAGTAGTTAATGGTGAGACAAAGGGAATGCAAGAGACAATAAAAGAAGATGCAGATATTAGAATCGTTAAATTTGAAGATAAAGAAGGAAAAGAAATATTTTGGCATACATCAGCCCATGTAATGGCTTTAGCAGTTCAAAGGCTATTTCCAGATGTAAAATTTGCCATTGGGCCTGCCATAGATGATGGTTTCTACTATGATTTTGATACAGACCATAGATTTACTCCAGAGGATTTAGAAAAGATTGAAAAGGAAATGGCCAAAATTGTTAAAGAAAACCATACCTTAGAAAGATATATTATGTCTAGAGATGAAGCCCTTGAGTATTTCAAAGAAAAAGGAGAAGTCTACAAAGTAGATTTAATAGAACATTTTCCAGAAGATGAAGAGATATCCTTCTATAAATTGGGAGAATTTACTGACCTATGTGCAGGACCTCACCTATTGGATACTAAAAAGGTTAAAGCCATTAAACTATTGAGTATAGCAGGGGCCTACTGGCGTGGGGATGAAAAAAATAAAATGCTTCAAAGAATATATGGAACAACTTATGAGAAGAAAAAGGATTTAGAAGCCTATCTTAACAGATTAGAAGAAGCAAAAAAGAGGGACCATAGAAAATTAGGTAAAGAATTGGATCTATTTAGCATCCATGAAGAAGGACCAGGATTTCCTTTCTTTCATCCAAAGGGAATGATAGTAAGAAATATACTAGAGGATTTCTGGAAAGAAGAGCATAGAAAAAGAGGATATGGTGAACTAAAGACTCCTATTATATTAAATGAAGCTCTATGGCTGCAGTCAGGCCATTGGGACCATTATAAGGAAAACATGTATTTTACAGAAATTGATGAAGGAGAATATGCAATAAAACCAATGAACTGTCCTGGTTCAATATTAGTATATAAATCCAAAATGTACAGTTATAGAGATCTTCCTCTTAGATGGGGAGAATTAGGGCTAGTTCATAGACATGAACTCTCTGGTGCCCTTCATGGGCTAATGAGGGTTAGAAGCTTTACTCAAGATGATGCCCATATCTATGCTTTACCATCACAAGTAAAGGAAGAGATTATAAAGGTAATCGATTTAGCAGATTATATGTATAATGTATTTGGATTTAAATATCATGTGGAATTATCTACAAGACCAGAGAATTCCATGGGAACTGAAGAACAGTGGGATTTAGCAACTAACAGTTTACGAAAAGCCTTAGAAGAAAAGGGAATTAAATATATCCTTAATGAAGGAGACGGAGCTTTCTATGGACCAAAGATTGACTACCATCTAGAAGATGCCATAGGTAGAACTTGGCAATGTGGTACAATTCAATTGGATTTCCAAATGCCGGAAAGATTTGATTTGACCTATGTAGATAAGGACAATGAAAAGAAACGTCCAGTAATGATTCACAGAACAATCCTTGGAAGTATTGAAAGGTTTATGGGTATATTGATTGAACACTATGCAGGTAAATTCCCAGTATGGATTGCCCCAGTTCAAGCTACAATCCTTCCTATTTCCGATAAATTCAATGATTATGCCTATGAAATTAAAAAGGAAATGGAAGATAAAGGCCTTAGAATAAGTATTGACGACAGAGCTGAAAAAATAGGATATAAAATAAGAGAAGCTAGACTTCAAAGAATACCCTATATGCTAATAGTTGGTGAAAAGGAAGTAGATGGAAGACTTGTATCAGTAAATAAAAGGGATGAAGGAGATATAGGTCAATTTAGATTAGAAGAATTTATAGACAAAGTAATAGAAGAAGTAGAAAAAAAGAAATAAAACAAATATGATATTGTAGGGGCAGACTTATAGGTCTGCCCCTATGTTTACGTTGCAAAATCCATAGGCTTTTCAAATATTTTAAATATCTCATCTAATTCTTCATTATTGATAGTCTCTTTTTCCATTAAGGTATTAGAAATATGGTGGAGTATATCCATGTTTTCTCCTAGTATTTTTAATGAGTTTTTATATCCTTTGTCTAGAATTTTCTTTATTTCAATTCTTAATACCTCATAATTATGCTTTATATAATGTTCATCAACAGCCATGGGACCTAAAGAGCTCATACCATAGCTGCAAACCATCTCCCTTGCAATGTTGGTTGCCTTATCTAAATCATCTTTAGCCCCTGTTGTCACTTCATTGAAAACCAATTGTTCTGCAGCCCTACCAGCTAACAATGCAATAATCTTGTTCATCAATTCCTGTTCTGTAAACAGATACCTATCCTCATCAGGAAATTTTAGTACATAGCCTAAAGCCTGACCTCTGGGGATAATGGATATCTTTTGGACCATATCCGTTTTAAGTATTTTTGAAACCAATGCATGACCTGCTTCATGAATAGAGACGGTTTTTTTCTCTTTCAATAGTACCGTTGGATTTTTAACTTCTAATCCTGCTAACACCCTTTCTATGGCTGCATCAAAATCCTCTATACTAATCTTACTCTTATTGTTTCTAACGGCTATTATGGCTGCTTCATTGGCTATATTGGCCAATTCTGCTCCTGAGAGACCATGGGTTTTCTTTGCAATATCCACTATGTTTATGGTTTTATCCAAAGGTTTATTCTTAGTATGGACCTCTAGTATCTGTTCCCGGGCTTTCATATTTGGATTTCCTACAAAGATATGTCTATCAAATCTACCTGGTCTAAGTAATGCCTCATCTAATAAGTCTAATCTATTGGTTGCACCAATTACTATTACAGTTTCATTGGTATTAAAGCCATCCATTTCCACTAAAAGTTGATTTAATGTTTGATCTTTTTCATTATTAGACTCTAAATTCCTCTTAGTTCCAATAGCATCTATTTCATCGATAAAAATAATGCTTGGAGCCTCCTTTTTAGCCCTTTCAAACAGAGTTCGAACTCTTTTTGCTCCCACTCCTACATATTTTTCCACAAATTCAGAACCACTGGCATAAAGAAAGATAGAATTGGTTTCACCAGCTACTGCCTTTGCTAGCAAAGTCTTACCAGTACCTGGAGGTCCATAAAACAGTATCCCTTTTGGAATCTTGGCTCCCATCTTTCTATATTTACTTGAGTTATTAATAAAGTCTATGGTTTCCTGAAGTTCCTCTTTTATCTCTTCTAATCCTGCTACATCTTTAAATGAAATATCGGATTTATCCTTTTCCTTATTAGTTACTTTTTCATTAGCTAGTACTGAAGGAACCAATTGAGGTTTAGAGTTGGATTTTACATAATAAACCAATAGAATTATGGTAATAGCCCAAATAGCCATCCTATCTCCTATTCTTACTTTACTAAATCCTGGTGATGGATAATAATTATCAAATAGAAGTATTGTAGAGGCAATAATACTGATTATCAAAACTAAAAATACTAGTTTTTTTCTTTTCAATCTATCCCCACCTTTTTCTATATTTCTAAATTATAGTGTAACCATTTACATCTTTAATATAAAAGGAATCATATTAAAAGTTGAAGGAAATAATATGTAAGGATATAATATTATTAACTAATGACAATGAGGTGATCTAATGGAATTAATTAAATTAGTAGAAAGCTATAAAGAGGATATTATAAAATCCACCCAGGATATTATTAGGATTAAAAGTGTAGAAGAAGAAGCTAAACCCAATATGCCCTTTGGAGAAGGTCCTTATAAAGCCTTGGATTTTGCATTAAATATTTGTGAGGAAATGGGTTTTAATACTAAAAATTTTGATGGATATGCAGGTCATGCTGATTTAGGAGATGGAGATGAAACTGTAGGGATTTTGGTCCATTTAGATGTGGTTCCTGAAGGAGATGGGTGGACTTATCCACCTTATGGAGGAGAAATCTATGATGGAAAAATTTATGGTAGAGGTACTACTGACGATAAAGGTCCAGCTATTGCCTGTATGTACGCTATGAAAGCTCTAAAGGAATCAGGGGTAAAATTAAATAAAAAGATTAGAATTATATTTGGAACCAATGAAGAAACAGGTTGGGGTTGTATGAAATACTATTTTAACAATGAAAAGGCTCCAGATATGGCCTTTACTCCCGATGCTGAATTCCCAGTTATCTACGGTGAAAAGGGCATAATAGTATTCCATTTAGTGAAAAAACTTGAATCCAATAATTGTAATGATATAGTCATAGAAAGTATTAAAGGGGGCAATGCACCCAATATGGTTCCAGACTATTGTGAAGCCCTATTGAAAGTTGAAGACATATCTATTGTAGAAGATAAATTAAATAATTTTGTAGAAAATACTAAATATCCTTTGTCCATGGAAAGAAATGAAGATAAAGTTAAAATAATTGCTAAAGGCATATCTGCCCATGGAAGTACTCCTGAAAAAGGGAAAAATGCAATTTCCTATTTGATGGCATTTTTAGGGAAATTAATGTCTGGCAATTGTGATATATGTGAGTTTATCAAGATATATAACGATAGAATTGGATTTAGGCATCATGGAGAGGATATTGGATGTGGATTTGAAGATGAAGTATCAGGAAAGCTAAATTTCAATCCAGGAGTAATTAAAGGAAATGATGAAGAAATTAGATTGACTATCAATGTAAGATATCCAATTGAAAGTAGCGCTAAAGAAGTATATGATGGCATTAGGGCTAATTTAGAAGGAACAGGAATCCAGTTAGTAGAAGGGGATTCGGATATGAAACCCTTATATATTCCAAAGGATAATTTTTTAGTTGAAAAACTTATGAAGGTATATAGGGAACAAACAGGAGATATAGAGAGTCAACCAATTACCATTGGAGGAGGAACTTATGCTAGAGCTATGGATAATGCAGTAGCCTTTGGTCCAGTCTTTCCTGGACAAAAAGAGGTAGCCCATCAGAAAGACGAATTTATTTCCATTGACCATTTGATGAAGATTACCAAAATATATGCTCAAGCTCTCTATGAACTGACAAAATAATGGATTAGATGAATTTATTCCATAAATAAAAAAATATTTGACAAAAGGTTTATTCTAACATATAATGTTTATGGTAATTGAATATAAGAACAAGTAGAAGTATCCGCTTCTCACCTTATAGCCAAGGCTCATAAGGTTACAATAAAGAACATAAATAAGATAGTGCTTTAACTATCATATTGTATATTGGACATATGGCGGGTATTTTATACCCGCTTTTATATTTTAAAAAAATTAGGAGGTGCAGAAATATTAAAGAACTTCAAATTAATGAAGAAATCAGGGAAAGGGAAGTAAGGCTAATTGATGTAGATGGAAGTCAAGTAGGTGTAATGCCAACTAGAAAGGCTATGGAGATAGCCTTTGAAAGGAAACTAGATTTGGTAAAGGTAGCTCCAAATGCAAAACCACCAGTGTGTAGGATTATGGACTACGGAAAATATAAGTATGAATTAGCTAAGAAGGAAAAGGAAGCTAAAAAGAATCAAAAGGTTATCAATGTAAAAGAAGTTAGAATGACTCCAAATATAGAAAGTCATGATTTGAATGTAAAGGCAAATAGGGCTATCGATTTTCTTAAAAATGGAGACAAAGTGAAAGTAAGTGTTAGATTTAGAGGTAGAGAATTAGGACACACAGATGCTGGAAAAGAAGTTTTAACGAATTTTGCAGAGTTAACCTCTGAATATGGAGTTATAGATAAGCATCCTAAAATGGAAGGTAGAAATATGATTATGTATCTAGTTCCAAAAACAGAGTAAGCAAGGGAGGTAATATAAATGGCTAAAAAGGTAAAAATGAAAACTCATAGAGGTGCAGCTAAAAGACTTAAAAGAACAGGAACAGGTAAAATAAGAAGATATAAAGCTTATAAGGGTCATAAAACTGGTAAGAAAGCTCCAAAGAGAGTTAGATCTTTAAGAAAACCAGCTTTAGTAAGCAAGGGGGACCAAAAGAGAATCGATTCATTAATACCATAATAAAATTAGAAATGGATATATAAGGGAGGTAGTTTAAATGGCAAGAGTAAAAGGCGGTGTAACTGCTAGAAAAAGACATAAGAGAGTGTTGAAACAAGCAAAGGGATATTATGGTGCTAAAAGCAAATTATATAGACCTGCTAATCAAGCAGTTATGAAATCATTACACTATGCTTATTCAGGACGTAAACAAAGAAAGAGA
>NZ_PPXX01000084.1 GCF_021655075.1 Clostridium sp. Cult2 | reverse complement strand
CTCAATTATTGATGTGGATTATAAAATTGCAGATATAGCATCAAGGCTTAGGGCTAATTATAATATTAAAACTCCAGATGCGATAATTTTAGCTACAGGCATATCTATGAATGTTGATTGCTTTATTACAAATGATATTAAATTAAAAAGTGTATGTAGTCAAGAGAATATAGAAACAATAGCTATAGAAAATGTAGGGGATTGACCAGCAGGTTTATTATGTTAGAAAACCTACTGGTTTTTATTTTTTATTATATATTTATTACCAAGTAAATTTTGCTAGTAGAATTGATACGGTGAACCGTATCATAAGTAGGACTATGTGCAATGTCTAACAAAGGTATTTATTAAGTTATGAAAACAATATGAACTATGTGAAACGGGGGATGATAGAATGCGATTTTTACTAGCTATTGGTTATCTTACGATTTGGTTCACTCCAATTATATTTGTGACTAGTTTGATTGGTGCAATAAAAGCTATTAAAGAGGGGCGAGATACTCAAATATATACAATTGCATGTTGTATTAGTTTAATGCTTATAGTTATTCCTATTTACATAATATTTATGTATTTTTAATAAGGGAGGCATTAAAATTTATATTTGAAGTTAAGACACATCATTTATATTATATGTAATAGATAATATGGTATAATAAATATATACTACATTATTTGAAGGGTAGTGATTAAATGGACACTGCTAAACAAATATTATTAAGACTTATAGACGAAATTCCAGAAAATCAAATACATGAAGTAATAGATTTTATAGGATATTTAAAAATGAAAAATGAGAGATATATGTTTAAGGAGTTAGAAGATGCAAGTAAAAGTAGTATGGGTTTTTGGGATAATGACATAGATGATGAGGTATGGAACAATGTATAAGCAAAGAGATATATTATTAATACCAATACCTTTTACAGATTTGACATCTAGTAAAAAGAGACCTGTTCTTGTACTATCGAATGATGAATATAATTCTAAAACAGATGATATAATAGTGGCTGCTATTACCTCAAATTTTACCTCAAAGGACTATAGTGTGTTTATTACGAATAGTGACTTGTTGGAAGGGAATTTAAAAATTGATTCATGTATAAGAGTAGATAAGATTTATACTTTAGCCCAAAATATTGTTATTAAGAAATTTGGCGAAGTTAATGATGACGTTATGAATAGGGTAAAGAATAAAATTAATGAACTAATAAAATAACAGGAGACTCTCCTGTTATTTTTTGTTAGGTATATCTACCACCAAATAGGTTTTGCGAGTCAAGCCGATACGGTGAACCGTATCATAAGTAGTGGGCGGCTTCCATGCCGGCCCAATACAGTAGGGGAGACCTTTGGTCTCCTGTGTATGACTATTGTAAATTGTTATTTAATGGTATAATACGTGTAAGTAGTTTTATATGTCCCAATTGTAAAGGAGGATTTATTATGAAACGTTATTTTGCTTTAGTTATCTTAGTTATAATTATATTATCATCACCAGTACAAATAGTTAATGCTTCTGAGATTCCAGTGGTAGATGACCAAAAATTTATCATTACTATCGATGGTGAGACTATAGACTTCTCGCGAATCGGAAGTCCCTTATTATTAAAAAGTGGAAGAACTTTTGTACCGCAAAGATTTATGTCCAAGTATTTAGGATACAATGGGCATAACCCAGGGTACTCAGAAGAAATGGCTTCACAAAAAGTTTGGATGAATGACGAAAAGACAGAAGTTGAAATGACATTAAACAAGGCTACAGTACTGGTAAATGAGGAAGAAAGATATATAGATTATTTACATGATGGGGAACCTGTATTAGATTCTGTACCATTTACCTACAACGAAAAAGTATATGTGCCGCTTAGGTTTATATGCGAGACTTTTGGAGAAAAAGTAGGCTATAAAAAAATTGATGGTGTTCATCATATTGAAATCACAACAAAAACAAATTCCCAGGAATTATATGATAAGTATTATTATGATTGGGAGGAAATACAGCCTTTGGCAGGATATATAACAATAAAAGGCAATATGGTTTATTTCACTGAGGTTGAGATTGTAGAATGGAAAAATCGAAAAAGAGTAAAAGAACTTGGCTTAAATGAAAATGATATGCCAAACGGATATATAATCATTAATAAAAATAAAGAAACAGAAACCTTTCAGCTAGCAGATGAAGTTGAATATACATTTACTGATATCAATTATTTTTTTGTAAAAGAGGATGAAGGAAATTTACGATATACTACTTCAAATCTAGACGAATTTCTTAAGCACCTTGGAGTGCATAATTTAAATGATATTCCTTTATCAGACCAAACGATTCCTTATTTTATTAAGGTACAAGACGGGAAAGTCATTAGTATTACAGAAGAATTTAAGTATACAATTTAGTTAAGATGTACTTTTTATATTATGCACAACATGTAACGAACTTTTATGAATAAGGTATAATAAACATATATTATCCCAAAGGAATAATAGAATTTTTCAAAACATCTATTTGAGGAGGGGAATATGTTTTTTGATATAGATGATATAAGAAGAGCAGTGCAAGAAGATAATATACAGTGGAGTGGCCATGTTCTAACTAGAATGCAGCAAAGAGAAATCAAAGTAAAAGATGTTATAAAGTGTGTCTTGAATGGTTAGAAGATTTTAAGACCAGAAAGAGGTAGTAATATGAATTGTGCTTTATGTAAAGGAAAATTGAAAAAAGGGATAGTAAATCATATTATAGATTTAGGGGATGGCATAATTATTATAAAAAATGTTGTAGAAGAATTAAGGAAAAATAAAGCAGAAGTTCTTATCATTAATTATAATGAAATGGTAGCCTAAGAATAATTTAATAAAAAGATGGTATCTATAAATGATATAGAAAAAGTATGTGGAGAATATTTCAAATAAAAACTTTGGTGAATTATAAAAATGAAATCATTAGAAGATAGTTAATAAGGTGTTTGGCATAGATTGTGTTAAATACCTTATTTGTTTATAATAGGGCTTATACATCTATCACTAGATACATTCTATTTATTTTGCGAATAGAACCAATAAGGTGAACCGTATCATAAGTAGGACAAGCTATGTGTAATTGAAAAAAGTAATAATTTGGGATATAATTATTACATGAACACCTAATTTATAGGAAGAAGGTGGTTTTATGACCTTAGATATAAAACATGAAATTAATAATTTAGTAGATAGAATTAGTGAAGTTACCCCAATACAAGCAATATACCTTTTTGGTTCATTTGCCTATGGAGAACCAGATGATGGCAGTGATATTGATTTATGTATTATTATCAATGAGAATCATATTAGAAAAAGGGATTTGATTAAATTAATTAGAAAATCAATATCAGAGGTGGCAACTGTTCCTGTAGATATCCTAGTCTATGATAAGGAGGAATTTTCTAAGAGAGCAAGGTTATGCTCCACTATAGAATATAAGATTATAAACGAAGGGGTTAGTATTTATGAACAATAAGGATATTGCCAATGAGTGGTTTAATTTTGCAGAAAATGATTTAAAATCTGCAAAATTTCTTCTCCAAATGAAACCACAGCCTTTAGAAATAATATGCTATCATTGCCAGCAAAGCGCGGAAAAGTACCTCAAAGGTTACATTGCCTTTAAAGGTGGTGAGCTTATAAAAACTAACGATTTGACGCTCCTTAATAAAGTTTGTATAGAATATGATGGAGATTTTCAGGTAATAATGGATGATACTATAGAATTAATTGACTATGGAGTGCATGTTAGATATCCATTTCATTTTGAATTAGAAGAAGATGATGCAAGGAAAGCTATAGAAAGTGCTGAAAAAATTCAAAGTTTTATATTAAACAAAGTTAAATAGAAGATATAAATTGTAAATATTTTTTCGAAAAAATATTCATAACAATTTCTTATGTATAGTTTTTTATTCAAGCGATAAGTGGTAGTGAAGGTATTATTAACAATCATCCATTTATTGATGGTAATAAATGGATAGGACTTTTGGCAATGTTTGTTTTCCTTGAAGTTAATGGTATTGTAATTATGTGTAGGGTGAAGAATTGATTGAGTTTGGATTAGGTTTAGCAGATGGTTCATTAGGTTATAAACTATTTAGCCCCCTAACCGTTTTGGACAATCACACACGATTATAGTAAAATATAATCAACAGGAGGTTGCCAGAATGAGAAGCAAAAATACAAGATATC
>NZ_PPXX01000083.1 GCF_021655075.1 Clostridium sp. Cult2 | reverse complement strand
ATACCCATGGGGGGCAAGTAAGACTACCTATAATAGGGGCAATCATATCACCAGGTCAAGGGCTTTTTCCTAAATTTGATAAAGGAGTTTTTAAAATAAATAAAACCATTCTATATATAGATAGTGGTTTAGGAAATAGTATATTACCGATTAGATTTTTTAACAGAGTACAAATAAGTAATATAACTATTAATCCAGGTCAGTAGATAATTCTTTGACACACTGTAAAAGTTAACTTGACCATATCCTAAATTACATCTATAATATTAATAGAATATATAAGCACCCTTAGCTCAGCTGGATAGAGTCGCTGACTTCGAATCAGTTGGTCGGGGGTTCGAATCCCTCAGGGTGCGCCATATATTAAACCTTGTAATCGTAATGGTTACAAGGTTTTATTATGCTTACAAAAAATATGAAAACTTTCAAAGAAATATAACCTATGACATAGCAAAAAAACAGCAGAAACATAAGTCTTTTTTAGGAATAAAAAATCGGGGACGAGCCCCGATTAGTGCAATAGTTTAGCATCTTCTACCGAATCCACCAAACATGTCGCAATTACAGAAAAGAACTACTAGTAACAAGAAAAAGAATAGTAATGAACTGTCATTTTCACAACCTTTTCTACCTAATAAGTCATTCATAGTAGGCACCTCCTATGCATTGTTAGAATAGGCTAAATACGTTAAATGAGGTTTATTAAGAAAATTCCTAAGGCAGAGGTAATTTTCAATGGCTTAATATATATTATGAAAAATGTAACAGAGTGTTAATATTTTTAGTTAATTATTTTGGTTATGCAAAATTTAGATTCGAATTTCCATCGTAGGATAATTATAATTTAATTGAAGAATTGTACCCGCGTTGCAACTATAGTTTCATTTCTATAATATGTTATTTCAATATGTAGTTTTGAATCCCCTCTTATATGCATTTTGTACATGACTTTAGCAAAATAATGTGCAACTGGACAGATAATTGAAGAAGAAAAAAATAGTATAATATTGATTAAAGATTTGCAATATTCTAATTATAAATCATAAGGAGTGATACTATGGAAAACACCAAGTTAGACAAAATTTTTCAAGATTATGGCGTTGAACCTGTTCCTGAAAATGAGACCAAGAATTGGCTCTCTATGGGACTTATTTGGTCAGGAGTAGGAATAAGTCTAGGGTTGCTCATGACTGGTGGAGCCCTTGGAGATGGACTTTCATTTAGACAATCAATTACAGCAGCAATTATTGGTGGGTTGGTTTTAGCATTAGTTACAATACTCTGTGGAATAGTTGGGGCAAACACTAAATTATCAACTGCCATGATTAGTCGATTTACATTTGGTGAAAAGGCAGTATTGTTAATTGCACTAATTCAAGCATTTGGTTCCTATGGATGGTTTGGAGTTCAATTAGGATTGTTTGGCAAGACAGCAGCTACAGCTTTCGATATAGCTATAGGCTATAGCCCAAATGTAACACTTTTAATAATAATAGGTGGAATACTAATGATTATTACTGCTACTATTGGATATAGGGGATTGGATTTGCTAAGCAAAATAGCTGTTCCACTATTAATTATTTTAATGTTTGGTTCCTTATTTAAAGTCTTACAAAGTTTTTCTATGAATGAAGTTATTAATTTACAAAGTTCTGGAGAGCCTATTTCTGTTGGTATGGCTGCTTCTATGGTAATAAGCTCTTTTGTAGTTGGTGCAGTTGTAGCTCCAGACGTATCTAGATATGCTAAATCAGCTAAGGATACTATTGGTGCTGCTATATTAGCTTTCGTAATAGTAGTTCCTTTAGTTATACTAATAGGTGCTATCATGGCCCAAGCAGCAGGAACATGGGATATAGTAGATATTATGTTAAAATTAGGATGGGGATTAATAGCCTTATTAGTACTTCTATTGGCGCAATGGACATCTAACGATAATAACCTTTATTGTTCTGCCCTAGGATTTGCAGTAGTATTTAAAAAGTTGAAAAAATGGCAACTATCTCTTTTATCAGGTTCTCTAGGGATAATTCTTGCAATATTTGGAATATATGATAATTTTATATCCTGGCTAATAGTATTAGGAGTATTGATTCCACCAATGAGAGGAGTTATTGCTGCTGACTACTATCTAAAAAACAAAAAATACTATGATGTAATTTATATACAAAATTTAAAAGATTGGAGAGTAGAATCTTTCATTTCTTGGATAGTTGGTTCTGTAGTTTCTTTTATAACTAGCAATGGTTTATTAACTTTAACAACAGTTCCTGCACTAGACGGTTTTATAATTGCTGGATTATTACAATATATCTTATTAGTAACGAGATATAAAGATCAATTTATAATAAATGACTAGTTTTAAAGGAGGTCAAAATCATATGAGAAATGTAAAATTAGCATTAGTACAATTTGATAGTAAAATGAAGGATGTTAAACACAATGTAGGAAAAGCTCTTAATTTTATTAAAAATGCGGGAAAGGAGAAAGCTGATCTAATAGTATTTCCAGAATTATTTACTACTGGGTATAATGTAAACATTATAAAGTATGATTATTATGATCTGGCTGAAAACATAGAAGGGTATACAATAAAAACCTTATCTGAAGCAGCAAAGGAAAACAACATAAATATAGTTGCTCCTATAGCTCTAAATAAAGGTGTATATGGAATAGTTTATAATAGTGCTGTAGTAATAAATAGAGAAGGTAATGTAGTAGGTATCTATGATAAGACTCATCTATGGGCTGGAGATATGTTTTACTTTAAATCTGGAGATAACTATCCTGTATTTGACCTTGATTTTGGGAAAGTTGGTATAATGATATGTTATGATGGAGGTTTCCCAGAAGTTTCAAGGATGTTAGCATTAAAGGGAGCTGAATTAATCTTATGTCCATCGGCTTTTCCTATTTGGGATAAAGACATGTGGGATATATACTTCAAATCGAGAGCACTAGAAAATGTCTGTTTTGTTGCTGGAATTAATAGGGTTGGTTTAGAAGATGATTTAGACATGTTTGGTAACAATAAAGTTTGTAATCCTAGAGGTAAAGTATTACTAGAAGGAAGTATGAATATTGAAGAGATGCAGACAATTGAAATTAATCTAGATGAAATAAAAGAATTCAGAAAAGTAGTTCCATATTTAAAAGATAGAAAGCCTGGATCCTATAAGATACTGACCTTTAAATAATCAGGAGGTGAAATAGTTGATATTAAAACAAATAATTGAGCTATTTGATCTATTAGACAATCCTGCAATTGATGGAATAAAAGTAAGGACATTTTTTGAAAAAAGAGGTCTTGAGGATATAAAAGTAGAGAGAGTAAAAGGAGCTAAAGGATATACAGATTTTATTAAAATTACTATCCCAGGCACCCAAGGTAAAACTGAGGGAGGACAAGCCCCTACATTGGGTATAGTAGGGAGATTAGGGGGAATAGGTGCTAGGCCTAGTAGGATGGGTTTTGTATCTGATGGGGATGGAGCATTAGCAGCGTTATCTGTCGCTTTAAAGTTAGCAGAGATGAAAAATAATAATGAAAGATTGTTAGGAGATGTTATTATAGCAACTCACATATGTCCTAATGCACCTATTAAAGAGCATTATCCAGTACCTTTTATGGATTCTCCAGTGGATATGGAAACCATGAACAAATTAGAGGTTTCTGAGGAAATGGATGCTATTTTATCAATAGATACAACGAAGGGTAATAATGTAATCAATTACAAAGGTTTTGCTATTAGCCCAACAGTAAAAGAAGGGTATATACTAAGGACAAGTGAAGATCTTTTGAGAATTATGTCAGCTACAACTGGCAAGCTTCCAGTTGCGTTTCCATTAACCCAACAGGATATAACACCTTATGGAAACGGACTATATCATATTAATAGTATTTTACAACCGTCAGTAGCAACCAAGTCTCCTGTTGTTGGTGTAGCAATAACCACAGAAACTCCAGTTGGGGGTTGTTATACTGGTGCAACACATTTTATTGATATAGAAAATGCAGCAAGGTTTTCTTTAGAAGTAGCAAAGGAATATTCAAACAATAATTGTAGTTTTTATGATAAAGGGGAGTATGCTAGAATAATTAAATTGTATGGAAGTTTAAATAGATTTCAAACTCATGGTAATTAATATTATATTAAGGAGAATAGGTATAAATGAATTCTAAAATAGGATTTATTACTATTGGTCAATCTCCAAGGATAGATCTAATACCAGACATAAAGAAATTATTAAATCCTGATATTGACATACTTGAAATGGGGATATTAGATGATTATGACTATGGAGAAGCTAGTGAAAAGTTTAAACCAGATAATGGTGATGCAGTGCTTGTTAGCCGTATGCGTGATGGTCAGCAAATAAAATTAGGTAAAAAAAAGATAATACCATTAATACAAAAATCTATCGATTATATGAATAAAATAGAAGTGGATTTAATAATACTTCTATGTACAGGTCAATTTCCTCTATTTAATAGTAAAGTGTTATTAATAGAGCCTCAGCAACTAGTCCATTCATTGGTTGAGGAAATAACTTTAAATAGAAATGTTGTAATTATAGTACCAGATGAGGAACAATTGACAGTTGCTGAAAAAGTTTGGAGGAAAAGAAAGATTAAATTTATTTTAAGGGTTGCATCACCATATATTAATAATGAAGAGATTGAAAAGGTAGCTTTAAATTTAATAAATGAAGATATTAGTTTAGTATATATGGATTGTATGGGGTATTCAATAGATATGAAAGAAAGGGTTGGCAAAATATTGAAAAAACCAGTTCTAATACCTCGTACATTAATTGCTAGTATATCCAATGAATTAATATAATTGAGAAAGAATTCCTATTATTATGTTTAATAATAGGAATTCTTGTTTACGGACAATACTTCGTGAATCTTTACACCTAGTTGCAATAATAGCTTTGTATCAGCATTATTGAAATCTTGATTAATAATTTCCTCAATTTTTTTTATTTTGTTATATAGAGTATTTCTGTGGATAAATAATTTACTAGCAGTTTCCATTATATTATAGTTATTTTCTATTAAGGTAGATAATGTTTCAATCATATCTCCGTCTTCCTCTTTATCATATTGTTCTAATTTTAAAATTGTATTATTATAAATTCTTATTACAATTGGGTTATTAATAATGCTAATGACAAAATGATATAGAATTATATCGTCATAATATAAAATTCTATCTTCACTTTTATAAAACTGAGAGCCAATTTGCAAACTAAAAATGGCATCATTGTATGCAAATTTTAATTGTCCTAAATTTTCATAAGCCCTGCTAATTCCAATGTTAAAATCATACCTTAAGAACTGGAATTTCAAGTTTTTCAATAGGTTTTCAAACTTGTTCTTTATCTTTGAATTTGGTTCATTGCCTTTTCTATGGATGGATATAACTTTATTGGTATGATAAAAAAATAAATTTTGCTCAAAATATCTACTAGCAACTTCTAAGATTAAGTTTATATCTTTTTGTGAGCTATGGGTCTTTTTATCGAATTTAGTATTGTCTATTACTTCTAGTATCCAAATAAAATTACTACTATAATATTCTAAATTGTAAAATCCACTTTCTCTAATAATGGTAGCTTCATCATCATACATTCCTAATACTAAGCCTTTGATAAATTCATCTTTTGGCCTTCTTAGAATAAACTCATTCTTCTGGTGACTCATAATTGCTATTGATAGATATGGGATTAAGTTCATGATTATTTTATTTATAAAAGAATCTGAAATATTATTTAAAGTGGTAAATAAATAACCCAGTAAACAATGGCCTATTTGCAGTTTGTTTACAATGATTTTTTGATTTCTATATTGAAAACAAGAATAGTTATTACTTAATTGAATAATATCTTTATTTGATTTAATAAAGTTAGATAAATTTTCTATAATTGACTCATCAAAAATATTAGCATAGCTTATCCAGTTTAGGACATCTAAATCTTCGGATAAAAGTGTTATTGGCGTTCCAATATAGATGTGTAGTAGATTCATTATATTTTCAGTAGTACAAAGGGCATCTTCATATAAATTACTTAAATCAGTTCTAAATTTATTTAGAATTTCGTCACTTACACTATCAATATTATCATCAATTAAATGAACAAAATTAACATAGCTCAAATGCCCTTTAATGAAAATAATAGGACATGAAAACTTGCTTAGGAATAGATCTTTTTTTTCATCTTTTTTATCATTATTCCAGTCTATAATAATTAGTAATCTTGCATCTATTTCATCATAAATCCTACAGAATTTATCTATAATATTTTGATAATTGAAGATAAATAATATAAGAACCTTATTTGATGCATTATTTTTTTTAATTTTAAGGCCATTAATTACTATACAATTAGATGGCAATATTTCAATATCTTCATTACAGTTGTAGCTAATAAAAGGTATATTAATTTCTTTCAATTTGGATTCTAATTGGCTAAACTTCATGCTTACCTCCCTAGTGTTTATAATTGATGAATTGATACTTACCTTTAATACAACTTAATAATACATTTATTATCATAATATTTACACATTACTATTAATTTATCATTTATTTTAATCTAACTCAATATATTCACTGTTATAATTTCTATTGATTAATTTTTTTATCTCCATAAATATAAGCTATAATCAAAGCGACAACTTAAAATTAATTCTACTTAAACAAATTAAATTATTGCAACTTTAGTAGCATAGGAATAGAAGAATAAATGAGTACATTACAAATCTAATGATATCATATCTTCTAAATAATAATTAAATACAATTTGGATACAATAACAATAATAACATATTGTAGATACTTAGAAGATAGAAATGGAGGGTTGATATGGCGGTTGTTAAAGTTATAGAACTTCTTTCAGAATCAGCCAATGGTTGGGAAGCTGCAGCCCAAGAGGCAGTTTCAGAGGCATCGAAGACAATAGATAATATTCAAAGCGTATATATAAGCAATATGCAAGCTATTGTTGAGAATAATAAGATAGTTAATTATCGATTAAATGTTAAGATATCATTTATCGTCAGGTAATGACAAGTAACTGCTCTTTGTCGCAAAAGCATATTATTAAATTAATATGCTTTTTTTCATACAAAAAAGAGGGAATTAGGTAAATAGGTCGAAATATATAATTAAAGAGTAGAGGAAAATAGGTTTATTGTATTATTAAAACCCATTTTCATTTATTTTTAAAGACAAAAGGAGCGAAAACATGAAAGATATTCTAAATAAATTACCTAAAATAGAATTACATTGTCATTTAGATGGAAGTGTAAGACCAGAAACAATGTATGAGCTTTTATTAGAAGAAGGGGAGATAGAATATAAGGATTTTAAAGAATTTGAAGAGTTGGTAAAAGTAAAAGATGAATGCAAGTCCTTAGTGGAATATTTAAAAAAATTTAAGTATCCACTAAAGATTATGCAAAGGCAAGAGAATATAGAAAGAATTACCTATGAGTTGTTAGAAGATTTAAACATACAAAATGTAAAATATGTAGAAATAAGATTTGCTCCATTTCTTCACACTAAAGCAGGGCTTAAATTTGATGAGGTTGTAGAATCTGTACTAAAGGGAATGGAAAAGGGCAGGGAGGACTTTGGCATAATGTCCAATGCTATACTTATATGTATGAGAAATGAAAATATAGAGGAAAGTATAAAAGTTGTTGAATATGGTGCTAAATATATTGGAAAAGGAGTAGTAGCAGTAGATTTAGCAGGAAATGAACAGGACTATCCTCCTGAACTACATGAAAAGGCTTTTAAATTAGCCTATCAAAAGGGATATAATATTACTATCCATGCGGGAGAGACTGGAATAGAAAAAAATATTATTAAATCTATAGAATTGCTCCATGCTCAGAGAATAGGTCATGGTATAGCTGCAGCAAAAGACCCTAAGGTAATGGAGCTATTAAAGAATAAAAGCGTTTTTTTAGAAATGTGTCCTATTAGCAATTTACAGACTAAAGCAGTAAAAACTATAGAAGATTATCCTATAAGAAGTTTTATTAATAAAGGTTTAAAGGTTACAGTAAATACTGACAATACTACAGTTTCAAATACATCCTTAGAAAAAGAGTATGAATTATTAATCGGGAAATTGGATTTTAATATTGAAGAAATATTAAAGCTTATAGACAATTCCATAGAAGCTGCCTTTCTAAAAGAAAAAGAGAGGATAAAATTAAGAAAAGTAATAGAAGATGAATTAGGAAGAATAACTGAATTAGAGGAGATACTTTAATGAACAACAAAATTCAATTGGATAAAAATAAGAAGGATTATATGATTGGAACTATTAAAGAATATTTTCTAAATGAAAGAGAGGAGGATTTAGGAGATTTAGCAGCAACTTTGATACTAGATTTTTTTATAGAAAAACTAGGTCCTGAAATTTATAATCAAGCTATTGAAGATGCTTATAAATATATGAGTGAAAAAATTCAAGATTTATTTGAAATTGAAATACATTAGTAAAATATGATTTACATGACAGGGACTGCCCGCTGTAATATATATAATTAAAGAGGTGGAAATATGAGACCAATAGATATGCACTGTGACACAATATTAAAATTAATGGAGGATAAAGAAAACCCAGGATTATACGAGAATGATTTAAGTATTGATATAAAAAAACTGAAAAAAGGAAATTCACTAGCACAGTTTTTTGCCATGTGGGTAGATTTAAAAAGTCAAAGAGACCCTATGGAACTCTGTTTAGAGATGATAGATAAGTTTTATGAAGAGATTAAAAAGAATTCCCATAGCATTTCAATAGCAAGGAATTATGAAGATATTTTAAATAATGATGAGGAAGGTAAAATTTCTGCAGTTCTAACCATTGAAGAAGGAGGCGCTATAAAAGGAGAATTATATAATTTGAGGAACTTTTACAGATTAGGTGTAAGAGCTATTACCCTAACCTGGAATGATGTAAATGAGATAGGTTACCCAAATTTTCACGAAGAATATAGATACAAAGGATTAACTAGTTTTGGGCAGGAAGTCATATATGAGATGAATAGACTAGGTATGCTTATAGATGTATCCCATCTTTCAGATGAAGGATTCTATGATGTTTCAAGACTAAGCTCAAAACCCTTTATAGCTTCCCACTCCAATTCAAGGGCTATGAAAGAACATCTTAGAAATCTTACTGATGATATGATAAAAGTGCTTTCAAATAGTGGTGGAGTAATGGGTATATGTTTTGAAAGGGATTTTTTAGGAGATACTGAAAGAGCAAGGATAGAGGATATGATAAGACATATTGAACATATTAAGAATATTGGAGGTATAGATGTTATAGCCTTAGGTTCTGATTATGATGGGTCTCATCCTAATTGTGAAATAGGCAATATAGGTGAAATGGAGAAACTAGCATATGCATTAAAGGATAATAAATTCTCTGAAGATGAAATAGATAAAATATTTTATAAAAATGCATTGAGGGTAATTAAGGATACATTATAGTTAATAGGAAAGTTCATAGAGGTTATTATTATAAGTTTAATTGATTGCGGCAACGAGTACCTCGTTGTCGCAATCAATTAGTTACTATTTAATTTTATTTGTTGAAATTTCCTGTCCCTGCTGATGTAATATCAACTTTGTTACATTACCTTTTTCATCTTTTTCAAAGGTGATTTTAGCATCTACTACTTTGTAAAAGAATTCTTCTTCTGACATAGGAAATATTTCAAATTTGTCTTGACCTGTAAGCTGGGCATAAATTTTGTTATCTTCCTTTGTAATTGCAATAATTACATTTGGAGCTAGTTCATACTCTCCTACATAATTATTATATATTTCAGGATCTATTTCTACTTCCCTTTTTTCCTCTGTATCTTCTACTCTTTTACAAACAAATGTCATACCTAGTTGCTCAAGGACAAGCTCTCTAATTACTCCTTCATCATCACTAACAAATTCGATACGAATATCTACTTCCTTAGCGAAAAATTTACTATTTGTTAGTGGAAGTAAATTAAAAGCATTTTGCCCTGTAACTTGTGAATATAATTTACTATCTATTTTGGTTATATCAATATATGTTCCGTTTAAGAATTCATACTTTCCAACGTAATTATCGTATAAAGTTGGGTCTTCTATTTCAATTTCCTTTAATATTTCTGGCATTTCATAATCTTTGCCAAGGATTATAGAAGTTAAAGTATTTGTTAAAGCTGTAACATCATAATAAGCATTATTGGTTAAGATAATTATAACCAAATCTTCATCTGGATATCTGGATATATTAGCAGTAAATCCAATGGTATTGCCACCATGGAAAAGTTGTTTACCAATATCCGTATCGGCAATCATCCACCCATAACCGTAGCTCCCCATTCCAGGGATATCTATATGTTCTGTAAATATTTTGTCCATAGTTTCTTTTTTCACAAGTTGTTCTGTTTTTAAAGCCCTATCCCATCGGTATAAATCTTCTACTGTAGAATATATATTTCCTGCACTATAAGCTTGGGTTAATACAAGTCCATCATCTACAGGGAATACATCTAAAAATCCTGAGTAAGGTGTTGCATCCGGGAACTGGTTATTCTTATCATAGAATACACCAGTATTTATCATATTAAGAGGAGTGAATATGTTTTTTTGTAAATAATCCTCAAAAGACATATCTGTTACCTTTTCCACTATTATACCTAGTAATACATAATTGGTATTACTATACTTATATTCTTCACCAGGAGTAAATTCTAAAGGCATATCTTTAATAAGGTCAATTACTGTCATAGGATTTCTATTATTTAAATCCAATTTAAAGAATTCATTTAATTCTGTATAATTTTTAAGACCTGATGTATGGGTTAATAGATTATGAATGGTAATTAAATCTCCATTTGGAAAGTCAGGGAGATATTTTGAAACCTTATCTTCTACGCTTAACAATCCCTTTTCACTAAGCTGCATAATAGCCATTGCAGTAAATTGTTTTGTGACAGAGCCAATGGCAAATTTAGTTTGAGGTTTATTCATAGTATTTTGTTCAAAATCTGCGAATCCATATCCTTTATTAAGAAGTATTTCCCCACCTTTTGCCACTAATATGCTACCATGAAAATTTTGACGCTCTTCAAGAGCTTTCATATAAGCCTCTAATTTATCTTGTTTCTCTTTATCCTTTGACATTGCAAAAAAGGATTCTTTATTTTTTTTTGGTTGATTTATTTTTAGAACTTGTTGTTTATTATTCCATCCTACAATTAAATCTAAAGCATTGCTAAAGAATTCTACAGGTATAAAGGTTTTAGACTCATTAAGTACAGGTGTAGATATTAATTCTACGATTTCTCCATTTACATCAACCTTTGATTCTCCAATCTTTAGCTTGATAGCCTGAGATTCCTTTGATAGCGTAATACTTCTATCATTGCCATTCCAATCAACTTGATACCCTAATTGTTCAGTAATCTCACGTAATGGCCACATTATTTGCTCTTTTTCATTTATATATACTTCATTTTCTAAAGAAATTGCTGCATCATCTAATAGGACGCTAAGGTTAGGCTGAGAACTTCCTAATGTAGCAGCAGGCATGCCTAATAGTAGGCTTATGAGTAATATTATTGATATTAGTCTCCTTGACATATTCACATTATATCCCTCCATATTATATATTTTGAAACTTAACTAATGAATCCTTATAACATAATACTATTATAACACAGTAAATCTTAAGCTCCAGAAAACTTTCTGGAGCTTAAGTAATATCAAAACTTAGCTCTCCTATAGGAAGATGGCCATTCTATATCTTGGTTTAATTTATGGGCTGCTTCTAGAGGCCAGTAAGGATTTCTTAATAGTTCTCTACCTAAAAATATGAAATCTGCTCTATTATTTTTAAGAATTTCTTCAGCCATATCTGGTTCTGTAACTAACCCGCCAGCGATAACAGGCAAGCTAGTGCCTTTTTTAATTATTTCTGCAAAAGTAATTTGATATCCAGGATATAAATCTATTCTAGCAGGAACTACTCCTCCAGAACTTACATCTATAATGTCTATTCCTTCATCCTTTACTATATTAATTATATCTACTAAATCTTCAGGATGATTTCCATCTTCTACATATTCTTCAGCAGAAACCCTTAGGATTATTGGTTTGTTCTCAGGCCATACTGTTTTGATTTCTTTTATAATTTCTTTCAAAAACCTAGCCCTATTTTCTAAGCTTCCACCATAATAATCTGTCCTTTTGTTGGTAAGGGGAGATAGAAATTCATTAATCAAATATCCATGAGCACCATGGATTTCAATGGTGTCAAATCCAGCTTCATTAGCTCTTCTAGCACCTTCCTTGAAAGAATTTGTAACGGTTTTTATATCATCTATAGTCATTTCTTCTGGTGTAGCATAACTATCATCAAAGGCAATGGGGGATGGAGCTATGATATCTTCTGATTTTACTTCACATTTTCTTCCTGCATGGGCTAATTGGATTCCAACCTTAGCCCCGAGAGCCTTTGAACTAAGGACTATTTTTGAAAGCCCTTCTATATGAGAATCATCCCAGATTCCTAAATCCCCATTTTTGATTCTACCTCTGCTTTCCACTGCTGTTGCTTCCATTATTATAAGACCAGTTCCTCCTATAGCACGGGAAGCATAGTGGATTTCATGCCAATTATTAGCATACCCTTCATCATCAGAGGCAACCATGCACATAGGAGCCATTACAATTCGGTTTTTTAACTCTAAATCTTTAATCTTTATATTTGAAAATAGTTTATTCATATTTACACTCCTTTCCCTAAACTATATACCCAAGTTTTGTTGAATTTATAATTGTTTTTGCATATTTGTACTAGACCTTTAATCTTTGCAAAAAATCCATTAGCAATTCTAAATCAACATCTTTGTCTATAGATTGAGTTATAATGGAAGGGTTATTTTTTAATTCTCTGTTAATAATGGTCTTAAAATCTAGAGCGCTTTTTTCGTCTATATAAATATTATCAAAGTTTTTCAATTTTTCTATTTGAAATAAAAGGCTTTCAAGATAACTAATATTAATTCTAGAGGTTTTCTTTTCCCAAATCAAATTACCATCTATTATATAGAATAATTTATAACCATCATTCAATTTTTCTCCCATTAAAATTCTTCTATTCTTTGTAAAATGGATTTTATTGAAATTATATAGATACTTTAGTGCTGATAAAAAATCCCTATAATAAGAAGCCCTTTCAAATTTTAGGAATGAGGAAGCTTCTTCCATTTTAGTTTTTATTGTGAGTATAAAATTTTCCAAATATCCCTCTTGGCTTATTATCTCTAATAAACATTCTCTATTTTTTAGAAAATCATCCTTTCCCATATCTAACGGTATAGGCCTATAGGTAAATTCATATGATTCTAAACCCTTTTTAATAGGATATAGTCTTTTAAAAAGTTCTACTAAATTCATAACAATACTTCTACTCCTATAAGGACCAAAACTATATTCATTTTTCCTTTCTAGGCTAATGGATAGGGGATTAAATCTATTATAGTCTTCTACTATTAGGTATATATATTTTTTATCATTTTTATATTGACTATTATAGATGGGTTTAAGTTTTTTAATTAAACTACATTCCAATAGTTGAGCTTCTAAATGTGTATCCGTTACTATATAGTCAATATCATGAATATTAGAAACCATTTGTTTTATTTTGCTGAAATCAGGATTAGTATAAAAGTATGATCTTACTCTCTTTTTTAAACATTTACTCTTACCAATATATATTATATTTCCTTTGGAATCTTTCATTTGGTATATTCCTGGTTTTTCAGGTATGGAATTAATCTTATCTGTTAGATTTTTAGGTATATTCAATGATATCACCAACTATATATTTATTATAATCATTTTTTCATATTATAAAAATTCTGTCAAACAGTTAAAGGATTTTAGTATATAATGTAGAATAATTAATATTAAGAATAATATAAACTGGTGAGGTGAGTAGGGGATGGAAATATTAGGGAATCTATATGACAAATATGGTAAGAAGAAAATTTATATTGGTCTAACAATTTTAATCATGATAATTCATATAATAATTTTATTCTTTATATGCCAGGTGAAAACCAGTTTTTCCATAGATGGGCAAAGGTTTAAATATATATCGGATGAAGGCAATATAATATTATTTAAAGATGAGAATAAAAATTTAGTTACCATTAATATTATTAGGATTGGCAGGTATTATGTATCCTAATAAGTTATGGAAGTTTCAACATATGTTTTCCGTTGAAGGTGGAGAACCAACGGATTTAGCAATCCTTACCAATAAATTGTTTGGTATACTATTCATATCTATAGCATTATTATGGCCTCCATTTGCATTTCTAAATTAAAATATTTTCGACAAAACTTGACTTTGTTAAATTTGTGATATAATAATAATATAATTATCTATTATATGCCTTTTGATAATTCTAATAATACAATAAATAGTCTAACAAATCCTGAAAAAATCATACATATCAAAATTACTAATTCTTTTTTCTTTTTTTTCATAATATTAATTAGGAGTAGAAAAGTCAATATTGATTAATTTGAAAGCAACTTTGTTGTTGTTTTAACAAATATTATACACGGACTAACTATATCTAAGGAGGGACATTTTGTGACCAGGTATGTTTATCAATTCAATGAAGGCAATAAGAAAATGAAAGATTTATTGGGAGGAAAGGGAGCTAATTTGGCGGAAATGACCAATATTGGATTACCTGTACCTCCAGGTTTTACTGTAACAACAGAGGTATGTAAGAGGTTCTATACTAAAGGCAAAAAAATTGATGAAGATTTAAAGAAAGAAATACTCCATAATCTCTCCATACTCGAAAAAAAGGTAGGTAAAAATCTTGGAGACGATGAAAATCCATTATTATTATCAGTAAGATCTGGAGCACCTATTTCTATGCCAGGCATGATGGATACTGTATTGAATATAGGATTAAATGATACAACAGTAGAAATATTTGCCAAGGCCACATCTAATGAAAGAACTGCTTACGATAGTTACAGAAGACTTATCCAGATGTTTGGCGATGTAGTTATGAACATTCCAATAGAAAAATTCGAATCCATTTTAGACGAAGCAAAAGAGAATAAAGGTTATGAAAACGATTTACAGCTCACCACTGATGATCTAAAAAAAATAGTAAAAAAATACAAAGAGTTATATAAAAAAGAGATAGGTGAAGAGTTCCCTCAAGATTCAAGGACTCAACTTTTAATGTCTATAAGTGCAGTGTTTAAATCATGGCATAATGATAGAGCTATAGCCTATAGAAATATTAATAAAATTTCTCATGATATGGGAACAGCTGTAAATGTTCAAACTATGGTATTTGGGAATATGGGAGATGATTCTGCTACAGGAGTCATGTTTACAAGAAATCCCGCTACTGGTGATAATAATATGTATGGGGAATTTCTTGTAAATGCTCAAGGGGAAGATGTGGTAGCAGGAATTAGAACTCCTCAAAATATAGATAAACTAAAAAGTGTATTTCCAGAAAAATATGATGAATTAAAGGAAGTAGCTGAAAAACTTGAAGACCATTATAAAGAAATGCAAGACGTTGAGTTTACTATTGAAAAAGGAAAACTCTATATACTTCAAACTAGAGATGGTAAGAGAACAGGAATGTCTGCCGTTAATATTGCAGTAGAAATGGTTGAAGAAGGACTTATTGATAAAAGAACAGCTGTTATGAGAGTGGAACCTTTAAGTGTGAAACAATTATTACATCCTACCTTTGATAATGAGGATCTAAAGAAAGCAAAAGTGATAGCAGAAGGTTTAGCTGCATCACCAGGTGCAGTCTATGGAAAGATATATTTTGCTTCAGATGATGTAGTAGAAGCGGTAGAAAAAGGAGAAGATGCTGTATTAGTTAGAAGTGAAACTTCAGCTGACGATATACATGGGATGTATAAAGCTAAAGGTTTTTTAACTGCAAAAGGTGGCATGACTTCCCATGCAGCAGTAGTGGCAAGACAAATGGGCAAAAGTTGTGTATCTGGTTGTAACAACATTAATGTGGATGAAAAAGAAAAGAAATTGACTATAAATGGAAAAGCATATAATGAAGGAGATTATATTTCTTTAGATGGAAATACAGGGAAAGTATATGAAGGAAAAATAAAAACTAAAGATGCTGAAATAATAGGTAATTTTAGAAAGCTATTAAAGTGGGCAGATGAATTTAGAAGACTAGAGATTTGGACAAATGTAGATAAATCTGAAGATTTAGCTAAAGCATTAAAATTTGGTGCAGAAGGTATAGGACTCTGTAGGACTGAGCATATGTTCTTTGGTGAAGACAGAATAAATTATGTTAGAAGATTGGTTATTGAAGAAGATGATGAAAAGATTAAAGAAGTTTTAGATAAACTATTTGAATTCCAAAAAGATGATTTCTATCATCTATTCAAAGATATGGATAATAGATCAATAATAATCAGACTATTAGATTTACCTCTACATGAGTTTTTACCAAGTAGTGATAAGGATATAAATGCAATGGCTGAAAAGATGGATATGGAATTTAAAGATATAAAATATATAGTCAATAGCCTTAAAGAATACAATCCTATGCTTGGTCATAGGGGTTGTAGATTAGGTATGACAAATCCTGAAATATATGAAATGCAAACTAGAGCAATAATTACTGCTGCAGTAGAAGTAGAAAAAGAATTAAACATTGCCATTGTACCTCAAATAATGCTTCCACTAGTGGGAATAGAAGAAGAAATAGCAACTATAAGAAAGAATGTAACAAAGGTAGCAGATGAAATAATTAAAGAAAAAGGTAGCAATTTACGATATGAAGTAGGAACGATGATTGAAATACCTAGAGCTGCACTTTTAGCAGATGATATTGCAAAACATGCAGATTTCTTTTCTTTTGGAACTAATGATTTAACTCAAATGACCTTTGGATTTTCTAGAGATGACGCAGATATGTACTTAAAGAGCTATATAGAACAAGGTGTTTTCAATGTAAGTCCTTTTGAATCTATTGATACTAAGGGAGTAGGAAAACTAATGGATATGACAGTGAAATTAGGAAGAATGGTAAATCCAAAACTTCATATAGGTATATGTGGAGAACATGCAGGAGATCCCGATTCTATATCCTTCTGTGATAAAATAGGCCTTGATTATGTATCTTGCTCACCATATTTAGTACCTGTAGCACGACTTGCAGCTGCTCAGGCAGCCATTAAAAACGCTTAATAAAATAAACAAATCTAAAAGCGTCTGGCTACAATAGGCCAGATGCTTTTATTGTGTGCTCAGAATGAAAGTAAATTAGTCAGTATAACTATTATCTACATTCAAGGATTAATCCATATTGATAAGGTTGAATGACAAAACCCTAAACTGTCTAAAATAGTTAAATAGGCTCAGTAGATATATGCAGGATAATGTAGAAATACGTAGAAGTATATAAAATATAGTCTAAATTTATCATAAAGTTAATATACTTGCAAAAATACAACGCAAATAGATAGCATAATAAGTTATACAAAAAATTTACATATTATTCTATGGAGGTGTCAAAATGAAGATTAAATCAAAAATAGTTTTGTTCTCATGTATTGTCTGTATCTTTAGTGTTTTACTAGTATATTTCATTAATGATAATCTAACGACAAAAAAGCTACTTAATGAGATTAAAGAAAACTCTAGGAACATAGCTAAAATTACTGGGAAAGAAATGGATCAGTGGCTAAGTATTCAAAAGAATTCTTTGAAAGAAATGGCAGCTACCCTTGTGTACATTAATGATTTTGAATTTGATAATGTTCATGAGTATTTAAAGGGACAAGGAGAGGCTAATGTAGGTAATACATATTATGTAGGATTTCCTAATGGAGCTGCAATATTTGGAATTGACTGGAGACCACCAGATGATTTTGACTGTACTGAAAGAGATTGGTATAAGGATGCTCTAAGTACTGATGATGTGACAGTGTCCTCCCCCTATATAGATTTTAGGACTGGAGATATAACAATTACAATTTCCAAAGCTATAAAGAAAGATGGTAAGATAACTGGAGTTTTAGGTTCGGACATATTTGTCAACCATCTAATTGAAGTTGTTTCAAGTTTGGAATTAGGAGAGAATTCATATGGATTTTTAATAGATGGTGATGAAAATATTATAACCCATAAAAATGAAGAATATAATCCTGATTCAGAAAAAGGATATATTAATATTGGCGAAATCCTGAATGGCAACCTTAAAGATGTAGTTAGAAATGAGGAAAAAGCAGCAGATAATATTCAGATAAAGGACTATGATGGAGAAGAAAGATTTTTCTTCGTAGAGGATATGAATGAAACTAATTGGAAAGTTGGAGTAGCAATATCTAGTGATGAAGTTTTGAAATCTTTTAAAGAATCCATGTATATGACCTTGTTAGCTACTATAATAATAATTACTATATCTATAGTAATTTCAGTTATTATCGGGAATTCAATTTCTAAGCCTATTATAGAGTCTGTGAAATTAGCAGGTAGAATAGAAGATTTGGATTTTACAGGGAATATAGAGGAGAAGAATATGAAGAGAAAAGATGAACTTGGCCAAATATCAGCATCTTTTCAATCTATAATAGACAATTTTAAGGATTTTTCAAAAAAAATGTGGGAGTCATCAGAACAAGTTGCATCATCATCAGAAGAATTGACATCAGTATCCCAACAAGCAGCTTGTGCATCTAACAGTATAGCCACTTCTGCAGCAGATATTGCTATGAGTTCAGATAGTCAGTTAAAGGATATATTTAGTATTGTTTCTGCAGTAGAGGAGATTTCTGCACAAGTTCAAGAGATATCTGCAAATGCAGAAGGTATAAATAATTTAAGTCAAGATGTTTCACATAATTCAGATGAAGGAAAGGAAAAGATTGAACAGGTTATATATCAGATGAATAACATAGTGGAAAGTACTGAAAAGGTGCAAATTTCTTTAGTGAATGTAAATAATAGCTCACAAGAGATGGATAATATAATACAGGTTATCCAGGAAGTAGCAGAGCAAACTAATTTGCTTGCATTAAATGCTGCAATTGAGGCAGCAAGAGCTGGAGAATATGGGAGCGGATTTGCTGTAGTAGCAGATGAGATAAGAAAGTTAGCAGAACAGGTTCATAATTCTACAGAGGAAATATATGAAATAATAAAGAAAAATCAAAATATAATAGATGAAGCAAATAGAAACATGGATTTGAGTAAGGAAGAAGTTGATAAAGGGCTAATAACAATAGATGAAACTAAAAGAACATTTATGATTATAATTAATTCCATAGACGATATATCTAATCAGATTAACAATATTGCAGTAGCTATAAATCAAGTAGCTGAAGGAACTGAAAGTACTGTTGGTTCGATAAATTCAATTGAGGGTATGTCAAGGGAGATATCAAGAAATATTCAAAACATTTCCGCATCAACTGAAGAACAGACTGCATCAATGGAAGAGATAGCTTCAGCAAGTGAGAGTTTGGCACAACTTGCAGAAGAGCTTCAAACTCTCATATCTCAGATAAAAATGTAATTGAATGGGACAGCAGGGACGGTTCTCGCTGTCCCATGGAATATCTAGTTGAAGGTAGGTTTTTGTCGGGCTACTGATAAGGTAATAGTGTCAAGTTATGGTCCTCATTTTGGTGAAGAAGGAAATATTATATCAAATGAAAAATTAGCTGATATAATGCTTTTACACAAGAATTAGGATTAAGGTTGGATTAAATAGGCCATTTGAACTATAAATTTAAATTTTCAAAATAATGCTTGCTTTCCAAATAATTCCTTGGTAAACTATTGTAGTAATACTTTAACATATTAATACTTTCTAAGGAGGATTATGGTAATGATTAAAACAACAAATCTACTAATATTAAGAAAACTATATATGCTAAAAAATATAAAAAACCTGCGGAAAGGTATGTTATGTTTCAATTTGATATGATGCATAAATTATATTGAATAGATTATATACAAGTCACAGCAGGCTGTGACTTTTTTTATGCTTAATTTATGTCTATTTTTATATATTATGTAAGATTTCTCATAATAATATTGAATAATTTTGTTTATAACCGTAGGTATTCCTACGGTTTTTTTATAAAAAAAATAAAAAAATCGAAAGGAGGAAGAGTGATGATAATCACAAAGAAATTTAAGAATCTAGTATTTATATATGGAGGTGATTTTATATGGAGCTATACTTGATGTATATTCTAGGAATGTTTAAGTTCAAAGGATGTAATGGACTTGAAGAATATTTGAAAATAGAATTTAAGAATTCCTATAGAGCTTCAGAATTTAGTAATTTTTATAATTATATAAAATGGTAATAAAAAGGGGCTGTTTCATAACTTATAAATAAGTTATGAAACGCCTCTTTTTATATAAAAATTATTTACGAAGAAATAGATTGTATATAGAATTGTTTTAATTCTTACAAACATCTGAAGCAAAAGAAGGACTTTAATATAAAATCTAGAATACTACATAGTGAGAATTATTTAGGGCAATAAAAGCCTATCGATATAAGAATTAAAATTGTGAGAGGTGAGTAAAGATGAAAAGGTTTTTTTATTTATTTATGGTAATAGCGATTTTAATGGTTGGATGTACTCAACCTAAGACATTACAAACAAAAACATCAGAAAATCCTGAAGAATCAGAAAATCCACTAGAATCATCAGAGGAATCAGAGAAGTATCAGACTTTATTATCACCAAATAATGAGTTGAGTATTGTGAGAAAACCCGAAGCAGCAGATTATTCTTACATCAATCCTGGAAAAATGGCGGAATTGCCAATACATAATCCAAATTCAAGTGAACTATGGCAGATGGATTTAAGAAGCAGTGATTTAACTAATCTCGACTTAAAGGAGGATTTTGAAGATTTAATATATGCTGACTTTGATAGCAAGACCCAATGGCCTGATAAATTACCTGATGACTTTAATCCGGAGATGATAATGGAATTAGGTAAAAATCCCGGTTTGGGAATAAGGGAACTCCATAAAAAAGGGATTACTGGAAAAGGAGTGGGTATAGCAATAATTGACCAAAGCCTATTAGTGGATCATGTGGAGCATAAAGAGCAATTAAAATTGTATGAAGAGATTCATTGTTATGCTGAAAGAGCAGCAATGCATGGACCTGCAGTTGCATCTATTGCTGTAGGGAAGAATGTGGGAGTAGCGCCTGAAGCCGATCTTTATTATATTGCTGAAACCCATGGAACTGTTAATGAACAGGGGAAATTTGAATGGGATCTTACATGGCTTGCAAAGTCTATAGACCGTATTGTTGAAATTAATAGGATTTTACCTGAGGGTAAAAAAATTAGAGTTATATCCATATCTTTAGGGATAGGAGAAAATATGAGTGGCTATAAAGAAACATTTGAGTCCATTAGGAAGGCAAGAGAGGAAGGAATCTACACTATATATGTTGGTAGTAAAGATTTTACAGGCCTTGGTCGAAATCCTTTAAAGGATGCAGATGATATTACATCATATACAAAAGGAGAGTTCTGGAAGAATAAAGAATACTATAATAATCAACTATTAATACCTATGGATGCTAGATGTACTGCAAGCCCAACTGGTATTAATGATTATGTATATTATAGGGAAGGCGGTTTAAGTTTGACAGTGCCTTATTTAGCAGGATTATATGCATTAGCATGTCAAGTTAATCCAGATATTTCATTGGATGTTTTCTTTTTTGAAGCCTTTAATACTAGCGATACAGTAATTATGGATAGTAGTACTGAGGAAAGGCTTGGGAAAATTGTTAATCCAATAAGATTAATTGAAAAAATTGAGAACATGAAATAGTACTTTATAATTATGAGACAGCGAGAACAGTTATAGCTGTCCCGTTCATTATAATTCAATTATATCTGTAGCAACTTTGCCGATAAATTTTTTGTCATGTTCTATAAGAATCATTGTAGGAGCATATTCTAAAATCATATTTTCAATCTGAATTCTAGAAATGATATCAATATAATTTAAAGGTTCATCCCAAATATATACATGAGCCCGTTGGCAAATGGATATTGCTAAAAGAACCTTTTTCTTTTGACCACTACTGTAGCGCTCCATGGGTATTTCAAACTGTTCCCGTGAGATTCCCATTTTACGAAAGATGGTTAGAAATTGTGTTTTATCGATATTACACTTACTTATATATTCAAATAGACTGCCTTTTAAAAAATCAAAATGTTGTGGAACATAGGATATAGCTAGATTATTTGCCTTCCATAAATGCCCAGTTATTTGTAGATTTTCATCTAAAATAGCTTTAATAATGCTGGATTTTCCACTTCCATTATTGCCTTGCAGAACTAAACATTCTCCTTGATTGACAGTAAAGTTTATTGGTTTAAATACAGGAGTATCATCATAATATATTGTAAAGTTTTCTCCTTCTATTAGAGTATCTGCATAGTGTTCTAAAGAATCAATTTGTAAGGGTTCAATTTCTTCTATGTTTTTTAGTAATTCTTGTTTTTTCTCAATAGCTTTTTCATAACGCTTTTCAATATTTTTAGAGCGTTTCATCATTTTAGCTGCCATATGGCCAATATATCCCCTGTCAAAAGAACCTTGACCAATTTTTGTTTTTTCCACTTTATCTGACCATGTGGCTTTCTCTCTTGCAGATTCTTTTAGCCTTCGTATTTCCTTTCTAAGTTTCTCATTTTGAGTTAGCTCAAACTCATCCTCTAAATGTTTATTATGCTGCCATGTATCGTAATTACCTTTAGTTAGCACAACTTTATTTTTTTCAATGGCTAATATATGGTCAACGGAAATATTCAAAAACTCTCTATCATGAGATACTACTATAAACCCTTTTTTCTTTGCCAAGTATTCAGCCACTAATTTTCTACCACGGACATCTAAATGATTGGTAGGTTCATCAATTAGAAGAAACTGATTATCTGTAATAAACATGGTGGCAAGTAGTATTTTGGTCTGCTCTCCATGGCTTAAGGTAGAAAAAGGCCTATATAATACATCTTCTTTAAGTTCCAGTAAATTCATTTCTCTTTGCAATTTCCATAGTGGAAATTCTCCCTTTAAATTTTCAATAACTGCTATAGTCGTATCTTCTGGATTTTTTACAACATAGGGGAAATACTCAAAATTTACAGAAGCATGAATACTACCTTTATAGTGAAATTTTCCCATTAGAAGGTTCAAAAATGTAGATTTTCCATATCCATTTCGACCAATAAAGCCAAGTTTCCAATCTGTATCTAACTGTAAATTCACCTGATTAAAAATTGGTTTTATACTTCCTGAATGGGAAAATGTTAAACTTTTAATATCTATTAATGCCAATTTATTTCACTCCTTCCTCAATTTCAACAAAAAAACAGCTAAGAGAAAGCTCTCTTAGCTATAAAAAAAAGATGAACAAAATCATCTTATATTACATAAATATATTCAAAAGAGATTTCTCGCTAAAATTAGACACAAAAATACAACTGTTGTATTTTTGCCCCTATAAAATTTTATTATTTAGCAAGAAATATAATCATCGGCAACCTCCAAGTTTATGTTCGAATTAATTTTAACACATAGAACATAAAGTCACAAGTGTTATTTTAAATATTCATGATTAACATATTTACCCATTTAGCTTATCATGATATATTAGAAATATATACTAATATATTGTGGCTTAGTTATAGCTGAACTTAGTGGAAATAAAGAAGGGGGAAGTATTTAGATGAAGCCAGTTTCATTGTATAGTAAAGATTATAAAGTGGATGTAAATCATGTTGATTTTAATGGGAGTTTAAAATTAAGTTCCTTATTTGCATATTTTCAAGATATTGCTGGACTTCATGCAGAAAATCTTGGTATGGGAATGAAGACATTGTACGAAGAACATGGTGTTTTATGGGTATTAGCAAGGATTAGAGTTGATATTGTTAGATACCCTTTGTGGAAAGAGGAAATTACTATAGAAACCTGGCCACAAGAGCCTAATAAAATAGAATTTGCCAGGGATTTTTTAGTAAAGGATGCTAAAGGTAATATATTAGCTAAGGCTGTTTCAACCTGGGTTATTATTGATGTGATAAATAGAAGATTAAGAAAAACCGAATCAATTTATACTGGATACCCTCCAACACTAAAGGAAAGAGCAATTGATTGTAGAATGGGAAGCCTTAAACCAGAGGGACAATTAGAATTGGTTTATGAAAGGACAGTAAGGTATAGTGATATTGACGTCAATGAACATTTAAATAATTCAAAATATGTCGATTTCATAATGGACAGTTTTAACTTGGAAGTTCATAAAAAATATAGGACTAAATCAATTGAAGTTAACTATAGCAATGAAGCTTTGCCGGGAGATATTATCGCTATTTATAAGGATAAATCTCAATTAAATTCAAATATAATATATATGGAAGGCATTAATAAAAAGGATAATAAATTAATCTTTAAAACCCAAATAGAAATTGAAAAGAAATAAACTTAAAACTAGTATACTATCCTAATACAAAACTTAATATTGGAAATGCATTACTTGATTTATCTACAGCTTTTTTAAGGAGAATAATATTGAAGACTTATATGTTGAATTAGGTTCACCAAAATAAAATTAGGGAGTTGAGAGATATGATTACTATCTTTAACAGAATAGAAATATACTTAACTTATTCAATGAGTGAACAGGCAAAAATTAGAGATAAATTATCTCAAAGTAATATAAAATATTATGTTAGAACTATTAATAGAATGTCTCCTTCACCCTTTGCAAGAGGTATGAGAAGTAGGACTGGTTCATTTGGGCAAAATATGAATTTGAATTATGAGTATATCATTTATGTCCATAAGAAAGATTATGAACAAGCCAAGTATGTCATTAGTAAGAAATAGTTAAGACGTATTCTTTATAAAAAATGTGAATTAATGATTATTTAAATAATATAAAGGAGATGAAATTATGGCAGAAATTGTAAATACATATATGCAAAGCATACCTGCAATGAGATTTATCGGTAAAAAATATGGGGATGATGATCGTATTAATGGTAATTTTAGTGAAAAATGGATGGAATGGTTTAAAAACAACTGGTTTTCTACTATTGAGAAGCAAATAAGTGTAAATATTGATGAAATCTACAAAGATAATGATGCTTACATAGGCCTAATGCGATGGAAGGAAGGTGAACCATTTGAATATTGGATTGGAATATTTACTCCTGGAACTACTCCAGTTCCAGAAGGTTTTAAATATGTTGATTTTCCAAAAAGTGTATTGGGTGTTTGTTGGGTTTATGGTAAAGAAGGGGATGTTTATGTTAAAGAGGATAAATGTGCAGCGAAATTAGGTGAAGAAGGTTATAAAATTATCCCTGATGAAAAAGGTGCTTGGTGGTTTTTTGAACGTTATGCTTGTCCTAGATTTACAACTCCTGATGATTCAGGTAATATCATACTTGATATTTGCCATTATATAGAGTTATAAAAAAGAAAAAAGGAAATATTTATGATAAAAAACTGGATATTATTTTAGATAATCAAAGTGTACAAATTACCTGTCCCATTGTTCACATTAATAGAGGAGGTAATCTACTTGCATAAAAAGCCAATTACAATAAACAAATATTTTCGGACTTGGTTTGTTGTTTTGAGTTTACTAGCACGACCTATTCATGAATTTGGGCATTGGATTGTGTATAAGATTTATGGTATAGATGTTTATTTTACATTAAATCAAGTTGTACCAAAGGATTTTAGTAGTTTTAAACTATTAGGTGAAGCAGGAGGGCCTCTAATAAATGTGTTTCTGGTGCTAGTAGGTTTTTGGATTATAGGAAGAACAAGATTTAAAGAATTAGGAGCAGCTTTAATCGTTACTAATTCATTAAGTAGATTAGTGCCATATATAATTATTGCATTAACAAACTCTTGGAAACGTAACGATGAAGGCATTATTGCATTAGTTTTAAATTTAAATCTATATACTTTTTATATTATATTTGGTTGCTTCTTTGTATTATCTATAATTATATGTTTTAGAGCAAATTTTCAAGGAGCAAAGAAACCAATTATTAAACAGCTATTTCATATGTTCATCATTTTTACATTTATTTTACTAATCTTAGATATTCCTCAAAATATATTTTTTGAACATTACAATTTTGATTTGGATGAAATAATTAGATATATGCAGGGTAAATAGTTATGGAATTTTTACAGTTTAATCATAAGAAATATTATTTATAGTTTTATTAATACATATATATGAGTTAGCTGATTTTAAAGACAAGCTTGTATTAGACATTGGAAGTGGTACTGGAAGATTAGCTTTTGCTGCAGCAAAAAAAGCTAAAAAAGTATATGCAAGTGAACCAGTTGATATTTTTCGAGAATATATGAGGGATAAAATAGAAGCTGAAAATATAACCAATGTGGTAGTGGTTGATGGTACTGTTGAGATAATACCTTACGAGAGCAATACTTTTGATATCGTCATGTCAGGGCATGTAGTTGGAGATGACTTTGAAAGGGAACTTGTTGAAATAACTAGAGTAACAAAAGATGGAGGAATCATAATTGACTGTTCAGGCGATGATGGTTTTAAGAGGGAAAAACCTCTTAAAGAGATGTTGGATGCAGGGTGAGTGTTTTTTTATCATAAAAGCAAATCTGGTGGAGATATATATAGATATAGAAAAAAGGTTAAGAAATAAATAGAAAGAGTAAAGTTAATGAGTAGTATTCAATTATTCCAAATAATTGTGAAAGGTAAAATTCTATGATAAATATTACACACAACTTTGGTGCATCTGGTAGAGGAACTACTACCCTTGCTAAAGCTATACACGAAACATTTGGACATATCCATCTTGATACAGATGATTTTTTATAAAGAGAGAAATTCATAGAATATAGAATCAGAACTGCCAATCTTGTATAGAACATATAACCGGAAATATTACTGAAAATTGAAGGTTAAAAGATGTATCAAATCATTCACTTTTTATTGAATATTAAGTGAAGTTCAAAAAAATACCAGAGAAGTTATACACGGAAAAAGCAAAGGAAATCGAAGTTAATAGATTGAACTTTATGAATGAATTTTTCAATAGATTGAGTTTATTAATTTTTAAAAAATTACGTGGGGGGAAAAAAGTGGATGAAAGCATAAAATTGGAAATAATGAAAAACTTTAAATTTAGGAATATAGATGTTTGTTTTTTTGAAACGTTAGAAGAAGTAAAGGATAGAATAATGGAATTAATACCTATAGCTTGTTCAGTTGGTGTTGGAAATTCGCAAACTTTGAAGGAAATAAATATTTCAAAATCATTAATGGAAAGGGGGAATATTGTTTTTGATAAAACCTTAGCTGAAAGCAAAGAAGATAGTAAACAGATTAAGAAAAGTTCATTATTAACCGATTGGTATATAACAGGAACAAATGCAATCTCAAAGGAAGGACATATTGTAAATATAGATCATAGTGGGAATAGAGTAGCAGCAATGATATATGGACCTGATAATGTAATCGTTGTAGTTGGAAATAACAAGATTTGCGATACATTATGTGATGCAATACATAGGGTTAGAAACGTATCAGCTCCATTGAATGCAAAAAGAGCTGGATATAATCCACCATGTTTAGAGTTGAATAAATGCGTAGATTGTAGAACCGATGAAAGGGTTTGTTTTAATTTAGTTATTATAGAGGGGCAGTTCGTAAAAAATAGGATGAAACTGTTTATAGTAAATGAAGAATTAGGATATTGATGCATTAAACACAATACTAGGACGTTTTGCACCATACTCCTTACAAGATGGAAGTTCTACTAAGGGGTCTCTCTAGCTATTTAGCCCCCTAACCGTTTTGGACAATCACACACGATTATAGTAAAATATAATCAACAGGAGGTTGCCAGAATGAGAAGCAAAAATACAAGATAT
>NZ_PPXX01000082.1 GCF_021655075.1 Clostridium sp. Cult2 | reverse complement strand
TAAATGCAATACTCATCAATAGTTTTTCATTCTAAAAATGACACTTTCATTGAATAAAATTAAGTTCTTTTATATGACATTTTCACTGACTATTGACAGATAATATATAAGATTTTCTCTCTATCATCTCATCAACCCTATTTAAATATTCTTTTAAGGACTTAACATTTGGTACCCTTTCTATTCTATCTTCCTTTGGGAAAAATATTTTAGATACTGCTCCCATACCTGCACCAATTACCGTTTCCTTCTCCTCCATCATCTTTATATTATAGATACATTCCTTTCCCTTTTTAGAATACCCTATATTCTCAAAATTTCCCACAATCTGCTTTTGTCTATATAGATAATAGGGGTTAAGGTCCATCTTTTCTGCAAAAACTTTGGTTTCATTAAGCATTTCTTCTATTATATTTTGATTCTCTATACGGTATTGATTCATAGTCCCTATGAATTTTGAACCCTTCTTTACGGATAATGTATGAACAGTTAAGTTTTCTGGATTCAAATCCTCTATACTATCCAATGTAGTCCTTACCTGTTTTATACCTTCAGAGGGAAGACCAATTATTAAATCCATATTTATAACATGAAAACCTATGTTACGAGCCTCATAATAGGTATTTATTATATCTTGGCTACTATGTTGTCTTCCTATTAATTTTAATGTACTATCGTTCATAGTTTGGGGATTTATACTAATCCTATCTATATCATTTCTTTTTAACATCCTTAACATTTCAACATTGATAGTATCTGGTCTTCCAGCCTCTACCGTTATTTCTTCTATATCCTTTCTATCAAAGTTATTATATATGCTATGAATTATTTTCTCTAAATCCTTTGACGAAATGGCACTAGGGGTTCCACCACCTATATATACAGTAGAAATAGTCTTATTCTTCATCAGTTCACCAATCCTATCGATTTCATAAACTAGCTTGTCTACATAAATATCTACAAAATCTCCATACTTTCCTATACTTAAAGAAGGAAAGGAACAATATAGACATCTTGTAGGACAGAAAGGAATGCTCACATATAGACTAAACCTATTATCATCTAGAGGATAAAGATATTTTCTCTGTTCCTTGCCTATATTTAATATTAGATTGGCCTTTTGATGAAATAGTTTGTATTCTTTAACTAATATATTTAAAATTTCTTCATCTCCTATTCCCTCATCTAAAAGGCTGTGAACAATTTTAACTGGTCTAATGCCAGTTAATATACCCCAAGGTGCTTTTATCCTAGATAAACTATTTAAACCTTCGTATATATTTTGTTTAATCCCAATCCTTATCTTCTTTTTAATATGGGATTTTTCCACTTTAATTTTTTCTATATTATCAATAGAGCCTTCATAAATTAAATTATTCTCCTCATAAATCCTTGTACTAGATTTAATTTCTCCATTAAAATCATCTAATCTATTTATTATTAAAATACCTTCCTTATAATCATCCAAATCCTCTATAAAAATTATTTCTTCATGGAAATAGAAAACTTTTATCAACTGATATACTTCATATTTAATATCATGGCCTATTAAATTCACATAAATCATATTTACTCCCCTTAATAATCATGGTAATATTCCTCAATCATCTTCTTTATATATTTTTTGGATATTCCAAATTCTTTTGATATTTCTTCTTTATCCAATCCCATCTCTATTAAATCATATATATCATGTAAATCTACACCTTTTCCCTTTCCTTTGGGGATAAGCTTAGATTTCTTATTCATTTAAGCCACCTCCTAGGGTATATCTTTCCCTAAAAGATGGCTTCTAATTCTATCACTTTATGAATGGATTAGATTCTTTCTCATTTTTTATCGTCGATGATGGACCATGTCCTGGATATACTTTTGTGTCATCAGGATAGACTATTATTCGTTCTTTTATAGAATTCATAATATCTTTAAAGGAACTGTTGGGAAAATCAGTTCTACCAATGGAACCTGCAAACAAAGTATCCCCAGTAAAAATACTATCACCTATCTTGATACTTATACCTCCAGGAGTATGTCCTGGTGTATGAATTATTTCAGCTATTAAATCCCCAAATTCAATCTCATCTCCATCTTCTAGCAAAATATCAGCTAAAGTCTCCACAGTTCCCATTGCCATCATACTTGAAAGATTGCTTCTCCCATCCTTTAACAAATATTCATCATCTTTGTGAATAGCCAATGGTGCATTGGTATAATCTTTTATTCCTTTGACACCAGCAATATGATCTCCATGACCATGGGTAAGGACTATATACTTAACATCTAATCCTAAATTTTTTATTTGAGCTATAATATCATCTTCATCTCCACCTGGGTCAATTACAATAGCTTCTTTACTATCTTCTGAATCAACTAAATAACAATTAGCAGCATAAATCCCTGCTGGTATCCTTACAACTTTCAAAATTATCCCTCCTAAAAAAGTTTTTTACTATCTATTAATATGGTCACAGGACCATCGTTTCTTAAAGCTACATCCATATATGCTCCAAAAATGCCTTTCTCCGTTTTTATACCCTTTTCTTTGCATTTTTCAACAAACTCATTATACATGTTTTCAGCTATATCTGGATGAGCTGAAGTAATAAAACTAGGCCTTTTTCCTTTTCTAACATCACCATATAATGTAAACTGAGATATGATTAAAATTTCTCCACCAATATCCATTAGGGATAGATTCATCTTTCCATTATCATCTTCAAAAATTCTCAAACCTAAAACTTTTTCTACCATATAATCTAAATCCTTATCATTATCCTCTTCACCTATACCAAGAAGGACAAGTAAACCTTTATCTATTTCTCCTACTATTTTCCCTTCAACTTTTACACTAGCTTCAGATACTCTTTGTACTACAGCTCTCATCTATATCTTCCTTTCCTTAACTAGTTACTCTATATACATCTATTACCCCATTTAACTTTTTAATCTTTACCATCAATTCCTTCAACTGATTGATATCCTTTATTTCTAAAATCATATTTATTAAAACAAACTTCTCTTTGTTAGTTCTAGCATTCAATGACAACAAAGACAACTCTCCATCGGTAATCCTTTGGGTAATTTCGGTAAGGAGCCCTGGTCTATCCGTTGCTTTAATCTGTATTTCAGCTGGATATTCAGCTTTCTCATCTGTATCCCAAAAAACATCTATAAATCTTTCCTTACCATCTATAAAAGATATATTAGGGCAATCCTTTCTATGGATAGATACTCCTCTACCCCTTGTAATATAACCTATTATTTCATCACCAGGTACTGGATTACAACATTTAGAGAACCTAACCTTAATATTATCTACCCCTTTAACGCTTATACCTTGAGTGAATTTTTTATCTTTCTTAGTAGTAGGTTGTTCTTTTATTTTACTTTCCACATAGGCCTTTTCATCTTCAATTTTATAGTGACTTCTGTGTAATTCCTTTAGCCTAGACATGACTTGAGATATAGTTATACTTCCATATCCTAATCCAGCATATAGATCATCTGAAGAGTTTAAACTCAATTTATTGGCAGTACTCTTTAACCAATCCTCTTTCAGTATTTCAGTGACTTTGTATCCTTGCCTTTTTATTTCCCTCTCTAGTATTTCCTTACCTTTGATTATATTTAAATCCCTATCCTCTCGCTTAAACCATTGTCGAATTTTATTTTTAGCTTGACTACTTTTAACAATTTTAAGCCAATCCCTACTAGGGCCATTACTACTTGCTGATGTAAGGATTTCAACTATATTCCCATTTTTTAGTTTATAGTCCAAAGGTACAATCCTTCCATCTACCTTAGCTCCAACACATTTATTTCCTACGTCTGTATGGACTCTATAAGCAAAATCTATAGGGGTAGAACCATTAGGCAAATTTATAACATCACCCCTAGGAGTAAATACAAAGACTTCATCTGTAAATATATCAATCTTTAAAGTCTCCATAAATTCTTTTGGATCCTTTAATTCCTTTTGCCATTCTAATAATTGTCTTAGCCAGGTCAATTTTTCGTCAAAGTTATCCGTTTTTACATTTCCTTCCTTGTACTTCCAATGGGCTGCAATACCATATTCAGCAGTCCTGTGCATATCCCAAGTTCTAATCTGTACTTCAAATATCTCCCCCTCAGGTCCAATTACCGTAGTATGGAGAGATTGATACATATTAGGTTTAGGCATAGCTATATAATCTTTAAATCTACCAGGAATAGGCTTCCACATAGTATGGACTATACCCAAAACCCCATAACAGTCCTTTATGGTATCTACAATAACCCTTATTGCAGTTAAATCAAATATCTGTTCAAAACTTTTATTTTGATATACCATCTTCTTATATATACTATAAAAACTCTTTGGTCTACCACTAATATCCCTAGGAATATCCATTTCATCTAGTCTTTCATTTATTTCATCTATAATCTTTTGGATATATGCTTCCCTTTCTTTTCTACGTTTAGATACCTTATCGACTAAATCGTAATAACCTTCTGGATCTAAATACCTAAGAGATAAATCCTCCAATTCCCATTTTATCTTAGACATTCCTAGCCTATGGGCTAATGGAGCATATATTTCTAAGGTCTCCAATGCTTTTTCTTTTTTCTTTTCTTCACTCATATATTCTAAAGTTCTCATATTATGAAGTCTATCAGCTAATTTAATTATTATCACCCTTATATCCTTAGCCATAGCCATTACCATTTTTCTTAAATTCTCTGCTTGACTTTCCTGTTTCGTCTTGTATTTCAATTTCTTTAATTTGGTAACTCCATCCACTAAATTAGCTACCTCTTCCCCAAATTCTTTAGATAAAGTTTCATAGTTCACACTGGTATCTTCCAATACATCATGAAGCAGACCTGCAACTATAGTTGTTCCATCCATGTTTAAATCGGCTAATATCATAGCCACATTAAAAGGATGAACAAAGTATACTTCGCCAGAATTTCTTAGCTGACCTTGATGAGAGTACTCTGCAAAATTATAAGCTTTGATTATTTTTTGCATATCTATATTGGGATTGTATTCTTCAATTTTAGATAATAAGTTATGAATCATAGCATTCACCTGCTCCACAAAATTTATAAGCCTAATATTGATTAAATTTTCAATTAATTTACAATAAATTTAACGATATAAACATATTATAGCAATTATATATCAAAATTAAAGTTTTTTCATCATAATTCTTTTAAAAATAGATTACCGATAATTTTGAATAATAACCTGTAAAGTTCTATTTCCCATATATTCATTAATATTAGGAGTATAAACAATATCCATTTTTATTTGATTATCTATACCCTTATACATCTTATCTATTTCATCTTTCCCAAACTTTTCTGTTAATTTATTTTCAAACTCATCTATATTACCAAAATAAAGTCCATCTATAGTATTGCCATTTTTTGTTAGTAGTAATAATTTAAGTACATTTTGATTTTTACCTAATATAAAACCTCTTTTTATGCTAATGTTTTTATCAGCAAATAAAGGTTTTGGATTGCCTTTACCAAAAGGTTCTAAAGCCTTTAATTCTTCAACTAGATTAAAACTAATATATTCTATAGGTAAATAGACATCAATATATACTTTTGGTAAAAGATCTTCTCCTGTTAAAGACGCTTGTCCGTTGAGTCTTTCTCTAAAATTATCTAAATTAGATTTATCTAAGGATAATCCAGCTGCCATAGGATGACCGCCAAACCCAACTAATAAATCCTTACATTTTGATATTTCTTCAAACATATTATACTCTTCTATAGACCTTCCAGAACCTTTTATTTTATTTTCATCCTTTGATTGAGTAAGAAGAATGGTAGGCCTATAATATATATCCTTTATCTTTCCAGCAATAATACCTACAATGCTCTCATGAGCCTCAGGTTCATACAAAACCAATACCTTTTGATCTATAAAATCTCCTGTTTCTATTTGATCAATAACCTTGTTTAAACCTTCTTCCGTCATTCCTTTTCTTTCTTCATTTAATCTATATAGTTCTTCCGCATATTGTTTTGCTAAGTCAGCCTCCTGAGTTAAAAACATTTCAACAGCTATTTCTGCACTGTCTAGTCTACCAGAAGCATTTATACTAGGACCTAGTACAAAACCTAAAGAATAGGTACTAATCTTTCTGCCTTCTAGACCGGTGGCTTTAATCAATGCTTTTAATCCAATGTTTTGGGTATTATTTATTCTTTTAAGGCCTTCCTTTACTATTATCCTATTTTCATCTATTAAATCTACCACATCACAAACAGTACCCATGGCAACAAACTCTAGTAGTTCATAGGATTCTTCTACATCTATACCAAACTCCTCATAAAGAACTTGAATAAATTTAAAAGCTACCCCTGCCCCGCATAAGGCTTTAAAAGGATAATTGCAATCAGGCCTTTTAGGGTTAATTATAGCATCAGCTTCCGGTAACACATACTCTTTTTCCCCTTTTTCACCTTCCACAAAACTTACATCATGATGATCTGTTACAACTACTATTATTCCTAAGTCCTTGGCTAGTTTTATAGCATCAAAAGCAGATATTCCATTATCACAAGTTATTATTAGATGTATTCCATCTTCTTTAGCCTCTCTAATAATTCTTTCATTTATGCCATATCCATCTCTAACCCTATGGGGTATAACATAGTCTACATTTCCTCCACATCTTTTAATTCCATTATATAGAGTAAGTATTGCTGAGTTTCCATCCTGATCATAATCTCCAGAAATTCTTATCTTTTTACCATCCATTATACTTTTTTTCACTAAGCTTACTCCAAGTTCTATATCCTTCATCAACCTTGGATTATGAAGTTTTTTTAAACTTGGATATATAAAACTATCTATCAATCTTAAATCTTTAATATTTCTGTTGGTTATTATTTTAGCTAATAATTTACTTATTCCTAATTTTTTTGAGATAAAATCTAAATCCACTTTTACATTCCTTAAAAACCATCTTTCCAAAATGAATTCACTCCAATTTTTCTGTCGTTTATGCAGAGAATTAATCCCCACTGTCTAATTCTTCTTCACTTTCATCTACATATGTATTATCATCAATAGTTTTTTCTTTTAATGCCTTGATTTCTTTTTCTTTCTCTTCCAATAATAGATTTAAATCATCTTTTTCTTCTATAATACCTTTGATTTTTTTGTTTAATTCCTTAATCTCTTTTTTAAATTTAATATGTTTCATAGTAGTTAAAATAGACACGGTAACAGCTCCCAAAATTGCAGAAGCAAATATTACAATAGCTTGGGAAATTTCTACTTCTGCAAATAGAAAGTCAATCAATACCCTGTCCCCATTTTTTAGAGCAAATACAGCTACTATTGCTGCAAATATCAATGAAAAAATAAATCCCTTTTCCATAGATGACCCTCCTCATCAATATATTTAATTCTATATTACAGGATTTTTACCCATAAATAAAGAATAAAATACATAAAACTGCCAGGATGGCAGTTTTATGCTTTTTTAGTTTTAAAGCTTTCTCTTTTTTTAAGAGCGTACCATATTGGGCTTGCAATAAATAAAGATGAATAGGTTCCAGAAATAATACCAAAGATTAAAGGCAAAGCCAGTACCTTTACATCTTCAACTCCAACTATATATAGAATTGCTACAGCAGCTAAAGTGGTTATAGATGTATTTATTGTCCTTGTCAATGATTTCTTTACACTATCGTTAATTAAATCTTCAAGGCTATGCCTTGGATTTAACTTTGTTTCCTCTCTAATTCTATCAAAAATGACTATAGTGTCATTGATGGAATATCCAAGAATAGTCAAAATCGCAGCAATAAAAGCATTATTTGCTGGTATTCCAAATATGGCATAAATTGATAGAGTTATTAATACATCATGAATCAAAGCAATAATTGCAGCTATAGCGAATTTTAATTCAAATCTCCAGGTTATATATACTAACATTCCCACAGCAGCAATAAAAGAGGATAATAAAGCCTTTTTCTTTATCTCATCCCCCATAGTAGCCACAAATTTTTCCGATTGAAATTCCTTTTTTTCCATATGGAATTTTTCCGTAAATCTATCAATAATTTCATTGATTTCAGCATTATCGAAATCCTTGTTACTTTTAATTATGATTTCATCCTTATTATTTCCTACATGGACAATACTTGCATTTTTATCGTATTCATTCATAATCTCTCTTATTTCATCAACGGTTACCATCTTCCCAATTTTAATCTGGATAGAGGTACCGCCTGTAAAATCTATTCCATAATTAAGTCCCTTGGTTACTATCATAATCAATCCTACTATAATAATAGCTAAAGAGATACCATAAAATATCTTTCTATTACCGATTATATTCATATTCTCACCCCTTAGACCCCATACAATTTTGTATTCTTAGTATTTGAAATTTCAACTGTTAATTTCAACAAATATTTAGTAATAAATACTGATGTTATCATAGATGCAATAATCCCTAATATCAATGTAACTCCAAATCCTTTAATAGGTCCTATTCCAAAATAATATAGAACAAAACCTGCTATCAAAGTAGTTATATTGGAGTCTAAAACAGAAGTTAAAGCTCTCTTAAATCCATGGTCAATTGAAGCTCTAATGGATTTCCCATTCTTTATCTCTTCTTTTATCCTTTCAAATATCAATACATTAGCATCTACTGCCATACCAATAGACAGTATAAGTCCTGCAATACCTGGCAAAGTTAATTTTACACCTAAAAATTTCATAGCATAAATTACAATCAAAACATAAATAGTAAGTCCAATATCAGCTACCAATCCAGGTACTCTATACAATATTAACATGAATATAAATATGAACAATATTGCAATACCACCTGCTTTAATACTTCTTTCAAAAGCCTCTAATCCTAGAGTAGGACCAATAATCCTTGATTGTAACGCCTTCATCTCCACAGGGAGAGCACCAGCTCTAATTAAATTTGCTAGATTATTAGCTTCTTCTATGGTGAATTCACCTGAAATAACGCCTCTACCATCCTTAATAGGTTCTCCTACTTCAGGAGCGGATATTATCTCCCCATCTAACATTATATAGATGATTCTTTCTCCTACATTTTCCTTACCTGCCAATTCTGTAGTTGCATCAGCAAATTTCTTCGAACCCTCTTTGTCAAACTCTAAAGCTACTACTGGTTTATCTCCAAATTCAGTTTGCTGGTACCTAGCTTCTGAGTTTTTAACATTCTTTCCCGTTAAAACTTCATTTCCCTTTGGATCTATAAATTGTAATTGGGCGGTCTTACCAATAATATCTATAGCTTCCTGAGGATTATCAATACCTGCCAATTCCACCCGAATTCTCTTATTGCTTTCCTTTACAATGCTAGGTTCTGCTACTCCCAAACCATCTACTCTCTTATTTATAACCATAATGGTTTGGTCCATAGCTTTTTGGAGTTCTGCTCCCTGTAAATCCGTATCAGCCTCCAAGATAACATATACACCGCCAGCTAAATCTAAGCCTAAATCAATGGAATCCTTTGCTTTTGTAACCTTCATCTTCCCAATTTCTATACCGTATAATGCAGTATAAGAAGCCAAACCTACTATAGCAATAATTAGTATAAAAAGTAGGGCTTTTTTCATATTCATTACCATTACCTCCCATGCCAAAATTAGGTATTAAACTTTATTCTATTCCTGTAAATTCGCTAAAATGGAAATTGCACATTCTATTCTCTTCTTCTCCATTTCACAACCAATTTTATAGGGTTTCATTATATCATTATTGGTATTATAAGCGTTAGCATGACAACCACCACTACAATAGAATCTAGCCCAACAATGGCTACATTCCTCTTTATTGAAAACATTGGCTCTCCTAAATTCTTTCCTAAGTCCCATATTCTTAACCCCATTAAATACATCACCTAATTTAAACCTCTCATCACCAACAAATTGATGGCAAGGATATAAATCCCCATCTGGAGTTACAGCCATATACTCGGACCCTGCTCCACAGCCTACAGCCCGTTTTACCAAACAAGGACCTTGATTTAAATCTATCATAAAATGGAAAAAAAGAAAATCCTTGTCCTTCTTTTTGATTTCAATATACTCCTTTGAAAATTCTTCATATTCCTTTAGGACAGTTTCTATATGTTCTTCCCCTAGAGCATAATCCATATCTGGTGTTGTAACCACAGGTTCTATGGATATTTTTTTAAAACCATTATTATAGAAATCTAGTGCATCTTTTGAAAAATCTAAATTATAACTAGTAAAGGTTCCTCTAATATAATAGTCCTTGTCCCCTCTTTTATTGACCATATTCTTGAATTTAGGCAATATAATATCATAACTTCCCTTACCAGATACAGTTTGTCTCATATTATCGTTTATCTCTTTTCTACCATCTAAACTTAACACCACATTATCCATATGCTCATTTATAAAATCTATTTTGTCCTCATCTAATAGTACTCCGTTGGTTGTTATAGTAAATCTAAAATGTTTATTATTATCCTTCTCCAGTTGTCTACCATAGTAAACAAGCTCCTTCACTAAATCAAAATTCATCAATGGTTCTCCACCAAAGAAGTCCACCTCTAAATTTCTCCTATTCCCGGAATTTTCTATTAAAAATTCCAATGCTCTTTTCCCTACATTTAGATTCATTAAAGACCTGTCCCCTTTAAAATCCCCTTGAGAAGCAAAACAGTAATTACATCTTAAATTACAATCATGGGCTACATGTAAGCATAGGGCTTTTATTACATTGTCCTCATTATACTTAATATTCATTATATTGGGTTCCTCAGAATAGAGCATCCCCTCTTCTTCCAGTATCTGGATTTCTTTATAGGCTTCAGATATGGCTTCCTCATCATATTTCTCTTTTAATATTTCAATAATTTCATCTAAAGTATTTTTCTCATAATAATCCAATATATTATAGACCATATAATCAACTAAATGAACTGCACCACTATTAATATCCAATACAATATTTTTATCATTTAAAATAAATTTATGAATTCTTTCACTGTTGGCCATGATAATCCTCCTAAACATCAATTCCTTTTAAATTAAAAAGGAGTGGTTAAAACCACTGCCTTTATAGTTTATCTATTCTCGCATTTTTGGTTTCCTACCGTACATGAGGTCTTACAGGCTGATTGACAAGAAGTTTGACATTCTCCACAACCGCCTTTTACCAAAGTATCCCTTAAATTACTCTTAGATATAGTCTTAATATACTTCATTCAAAACCCTCCTTTATGCAGCCTAATACTTAAATGATTATATCATAAAAATATAATTAATTAAAGTTTATTTTATGTTCACCCCTATAATGCCACCAATAATTCCAGTTGTCAAGGCTATGAAAAATTTGCTAATGGAATATATATCCAGCATGAAGGGCTTGATAAATAGATAGTTCAATAATATCAATATAATAAAGTATAACCCTCCTATTATCCCTCCATTTAGCCATCCATTCTCTTCCACCTTAATAGCCATGTAGATGCTTCCAATGGTAATGCTAAAGATCATAATCATCGTATTCAGCAAAGGTATTTTTGACTCTTTAAGCGATGTATAGGTAAGTAATGTAGACACTATTAACACTAAGATTAAAGTTAAAACAAAAGAAATAGCCAGACTTTTTAAAATATAAATCCCTCTGTCTAAGGATTTCTCCTTCATAACTCCACCTCCCTTATTACTTTAAACTTATTAAAATAAGGTGGAATTTATTACTAATAGACAATAGTTTATCAAAAATATTGAATTAAAATTAAATAAAAAACTTCCTTAAAAAAAGGAAGCTTTTCTATTATTTTTCTTCGCCATTTTCTTTTACTTCTTGCTTGTTTACAGTTGAGCCTATGGCCCATCTAGTCAAATCCATTTTAGTCTTATTGGCACCTACCTCTATGGTTACCATATCATCTTTTAATTTAACAATTTTTCCATAGATGCCGCCAATGGTAATGACTTCATCCCCAACTCTAAGACTTTCTCTCATTTCCCTAATTTGTTTTTCCCTTTTCTTTTGAGGTCTAATTGCAAAAACATAAAAAATAACCAAAAAAGCTATAGGGATAATAAAACCTCCTAAACTTGCTCCTCCTGCTCCTCCTGCATTTGCTGCTGCCATAAAACATCCTCCTTTTCATCTTTATTCTCTTTATTAGTATTCAACAAAAAAATCAAAAACCCTTCTTTATTTAATTAATATATCCATATTTTTTATAAAATTCTTCTCTATATTCTAATAATCTATCTTCTTTAATGGCTTTACGTATATTCTCCATTAGTTTTATGAGGAAGTATAGATTATGGATTGTAGCAAGTCTTGCACCTAATATTTCATTTACATTGAATAGATGTCTAATATAGGCTCTTGAATAATTAGTACAAGTATAACAATCACATTCAGGATCTAATTTTGTAAAGTCTTTAGAATACTTAGCATTTCTAATGGTCAACCTTCCTTGGCTAGTCATAACTGCACCATTTCTTGCAATCCTAGTTGGCAATACACAGTCTGCCATATCAATTCCCCTAATTACCGCCTCAAACAAATAATCAGGAGTTCCTACTCCCATTAGATACCTAGGCTTTTCTTTAGGTAAAAGAGGTGTAATAAAATCTAGCATTTCACACATCAAATCTTTAGGTTCTCCTACACTTAATCCACCTATAGCATATCCAGGAAAACCTATCTTAATAGTATCTTCAACACTTTTTTCCCTTAAATCCTTATACATCCCACCTTGTATTATACCAAATAAAGCTTGCTTTTCCCAGTCCTTATGATAATCTTTACATCTTTTTGCCCATCTTGTGGTCCTTTCCATAGATTTTTTTGTATACTCATAAGATGCTGGATAGGGAGTACATTCGTCAAAAGCCATCATTATATCAGAACCTAGGGAATTTTGTATCTCTATGGATTTTTCTGGGCTTATAAAATGGGTAGAGCCATCTATATGGGACCTAAACTCTACGCCTTCTTCAGTAATCCTTCGTAAATCACCTAGACTAAATACCTGAAAACCACCACTATCCGTTAAAATTGGTCCATTCCAATTCATAAATTTATGCAATCCACCTGCTTCTTCTATAAGCTCATGGCCAGGTCTTAAATAAAGATGATAAGTATTGCTCAATATTATCTGTGCTCCTAAATCCCTTACTTCTTCAGGAGTCATTGTCTTTACTGTTGCCTTAGTACCAACAGGCATAAAAATTGGAGTTTCTATAGTTCCATGGGGAGTCTTTAATTCCCCTAATCTTGCTAAACTGTCCTTTGATTCCTTTATTAATTTAAATTCTGCTGCCATTCTAACCTCCTAATTACTTAATAAACATTGCATCTCCAAAGCTAAAAAATCTATACCTATTATCTATAGCATGTCTATATGCCATAAATATATTATCTTTTCCAGCCAAAGCGCTTACCAACATCAACAAGGTGGACTCAGGTAAGTGGAAATTGGTTATAAGTCCATCAATAATTTTAAAATCATATCCAGGATAAATAAAAATATCCGTCCAACCCTTCTGAGGTAATACTTCTCCTTCTTTACTGGCAATGGATTCTAAAGTCCTAGTAGTAGTAGTTCCTACTGCTATTATCCTTCCCCCACTCTTTTTAGCCCTATTTATCATTTCAGCTGCCTCTTTTGAAACCTCATAGTATTCTGAATGCATATGATGTTCTTCGATATTCTCCACCTTCACTGGCCTAAAGGTGCCTAAACCAACATGAAGGGTCAAATAGGCTATATTAACCCCTTTTCCCTCTATCTCATTCAATAAATCCTTAGTAAAATGTAAACCTGCAGTAGGAGCTGCAGCTGAACCCTCATATTTTGAGTAAACCGTCTGGTATCTTTCCTTATCTTCCAGTTTCTCTTTAATATAGGGTGGTAAAGGCATTTCTCCTAATTCATCCAGTATCTCTTCAAATATTCCATTATAAGAAAATTTGACCTTTCTAGTTCCATCCTTTTCAATATCCAAAACATCAGCCATTAATAAGCCATTTCCAAAGACTATCCTATTGGAGGGTTTGACTTTTTTCCCTGGCCTTACAAGGGTTTCCCATATATCCTTTTCAATTCTTCTAAGCAATAAGAATTCAATCTTTTCATCTTTTCCCTCTCTCCCACCAAATAGTCTAGCAGGTATTACTTTGGTATCATTTAATACTAGACAATCTCCTGGGTTTAAATAGTTAATAATATCTTTAAATATTCTATCCTCTATTTTGCCAGTCCCTTTATCCAAAAGGAGTAACTTGGATTCTTTCCTATCCTTTATGGGATGTTGGGCAATTAATTCCTCTGGTAAATCATAGTAAAAATCTTCTGTTTTCATTAGACCATCCTCTACTATTCTGTTATTGTTATTTCTACTCCATTATAGTAATGTTTCAATATATCTTCATAAGAATATCCTGATTCTGCCATTCTCTGAGCACCCCACTGGCTCATCCCTACACCGTGGCCATAACCTTTTCCTTCAATAATAAAGCTGCTATTATCTGATATATCTACAGCTCTATCCCTATTAATAAATCTACTGGTTAATCCTCTAGTAGAACTTGGCTTAAAACTGCCGTCTATTACATGAACAGAATTCATATGGATTAATTTAGGTTTATCGCTATTACCATCTATTGCATAGAAACTGGTAACAACTCCTCCACTATCCCCTTTCTGAATGGTAAACCAAGTACTCTTAAGTTCGGTGGTACCAAATATTAACCTAATTTGGCTATTCATTAAAACCTTTTCACCTAAAGTACCAATTATTTTCAATTGGGTTACCCGTCCATTTGAAGAAGTTTCGATTATTTCTATATCTATTACATCCCCAATATTCATACCATTATTCTTAAGGCTACTGCTAATCTCTTCAGCTGTTAATTGTAAACTCCAATTACTGTTGGGAGCATCCATAGAGTATCTATCATCAACTGAGATTAAATAAGGATGATTATTACCCCAAGCTTCTAAGGAACCTTCTGTAAGGCCTCCACTATTAGCATGGTATAAAGCATCAATAACATCTCCATTATAAGTAATAATCATTCCTTTAGTTTCATCTACAGCTCTATTGGTTTTTTCTTGTTCACCATCCATACCTCCATAAACCTGACAATGGGTGGTATCACAAAGGTCATAACCTTCATTATTATGTTTGTTAATATTCTTTAAAGCATAGGTTCTTGCAGCTATAGCTTGAGCTTTCAATGCCTCCATTTCGAAGGAAGTTGGCATTTCTCTAGGGACTACTCCATATAGATAGTTGTCTATATCTACATAATTAATGAGGATTAAATTACCATTTACTATTTTAAAACTCATATAATCCCTATAGGTCTTATCCTCTACTTTAATATTTTTATCATATTCATCCTTAGAAGATATAATTAAATCATCTTCATGGTTATAGGAGAATAATAAATTGTCATCTATATCTAATATGTAAATTTCTCCCTCTTCCTTTATAGTAACTTTAATATTATCCACTTCAATGGATTCTATATACTCCATTAAATTATCTCTACTATATATAAAAAAGCCTTCTTCACTATGTAGATTGACAACTTCACTGGATTTTATAGGGCTTGTCAGTCTAATCCTTAAAAAATTATTTTCCAACGGATTAGCATAAATATAATGATTTGGAAATATGAATCCAAAAATCATTATCATCAATATCATAAGAACAAAAATTCTTCTCATCTTATTGTCCCCCTTATCTTTTGAATAAATTCAACAATAGAGTCAATATTATACTAATAATTATACTGGATACAATGGGAAAGAAAAAAGTAAAATTTCCCTTTTGAATAAAAATATCTCCAGGCAATTTCCCCAATCCAAATTTTTCTCCCACCATAAAAACAACGCCAATAACAACCAACACTATACCTATAGTTAAAAATATCCTACCAAAGGGTGCCATAATATCACTCCTACTCTTCATTATAAGGTATTCTAAAGTGATTATAAACCTTTTTAGAAACAGTTCTTCCTCTTGGTGTTCTATTGAGAAAACCAATTTGCAATAGATAGGGTTCATAAACATCCTCGATGGTAGTCCTTTCCTCACCAGTAGCAGCTGATAAGGTATCTAGTCCAACAGGTCCACCTTTAAAGTTTTCTATCATGGTCAATAGAATCTTCCTATCTATTTCATCTAATCCAAGTCTATCAATTTCTAGCATCTCTAAACCTTTTTTGGCAACCTCCCAAGTGATAACACCATCCTCCATTACCTGAGCATAGTCCCTCACCCTTTTTAAAAGCCTATTGGCAATCCTAGGGGTGCCCCTAGACCTTTTTGCAATTTCCATTGCTCCTTCATCATCAATTTTAATATTTAATATATTGGAGGAGCGTTTAACTATTCTTTGCAAACTATAATCATCATATAAATCCAAATTTAACATTACTCCAAATCTATCCCTTAAAGGAGAAGTAAGTAAACCCGCCCTAGTAGTAGCACCAATTAATGTGAATTTAGATAAATCCAACCTTACAGACCTAGCACTAGGACCTTTACCAATGATAATGTCTAAAGCATAGTCCTCCATAGCAGGATAGAGTATTTCCTCCACCGTTCTATTTAGCCTGTGTATTTCGTCAATAAACAATACATCTTCTTCGCCTAAATTGGTCAATATACTGGCCAAATCCCCAGGTCTCTCAATAGCTGGTCCTGATGTAATCCTTGCACTAACCCCCATCTCATTGGCAATAATATTTGCTAAAGTAGTCTTTCCTAGTCCTGGAGGTCCATAAAGAAGTACATGGTCTAAAGGTTCCTTCCTTTCCTTAGCTGCTTGAATAAATATCCTCAATTTCTCCTTAACCTTCTCTTGACCAATATATTCTTCCAGCCATTTAGGTCTTAAATTCATTTCGTTTTCTCTATCCTCTACCTGGACAGAACCGGAAACTATTCTTTCATCCATATTATTCATAAATCAATACCTCACCTCATTATTTTGAAAGCCTTTTTAAAACTTCTCTTATTATATCCTCCGTAACCATATTACTGGTATCCATTTTTTTAATGACTTTAAGTACTTCATTTCTAGAATACCCTAAAGACATTATACCATTTATAGCTATTTCCACCTCGTTATTGTCCTTTATTATAGGTTCTTCGTCTATTATATCCTCTTTATCAATTCTATCCTTTAATTCCAATATAATTCTTGAAGCTGTTTTTTTGCCTACCCCTGGTGCATTACATAGAATGTTGGAATCATTCTTCAAAATAGCCAATTTAATTTGATTTACCGTTAAAGTAGATAAAATATTTAACCCCACCTTAGGCCCTACCTTAGAGACTAATAATAGTAGATTAAACATATTCAGCTCTTCTTCAGTAGTAAAACCATATAGGAATATACCATCCTCCCTAAGATTAAAATAGATATACATAATAGTTTTATCATCAACCTTTAAATCCATTAATGAATTCTTAGAAGTGTATATCCTATAACCTATACCATTATTATCTACAACAATATAATCTTCCTTAACACCTACAACCTTACCAGTTATGTAATCATACAAAAATATCACCCTTTATTATTTCATTATAAACATATCTTTAAAATTTAAGCAGCTACTATGACATATAGCTACTGCCAAAGCATCCGCTGCATCATCAGGTTTTGGTATCTCCTTTAAATTTAATAATAGTTTCACCATTTCCTGTACCTGTTTTTTGTCTGCCCTTCCATAGCCAACAACAGATTGTTTTATCTGTAATGGAGTATATTCATAGACTTCTAGCCCTTTATTGATTGCAGAAAGTATCTGAACTCCTCTAGCTTGTCCCACTTGAATTGCAGTTTTTACGTTTTTATTGAAAAATAACTCCTCTATAGCAAAATCCTCTGGATTATATTTATCAATTAACATTGTAAGATTATCATATATTATTTTTAACCTTTCAGGAAATGAATTTTTAGAACCAGTCCTAATAGTTCCATAATCCAATACCCTATACCTATTTCCTTTATATTCAATAACTCCAAACCCTACTATAGCTAATCCTGGGTCAATACCGAGTATAATCATAAATCTCACCTTTCAAATTAAAACCATAATATATATTATATTATCATATTTTAATAAAAAAACTAAGTTAGAATTCTAACTTAGTTTTTAGCTGATAAAATTCTCTAATACATCCGATAGTTCTTCTTCACTATCTACCCTAATTCCTTCTATTAATTTTTCTTGGTCTATTTTTTTTAAAAGGGATATAGGATAATCTTTAAAGACCCTATCTAAAACTTTTTCTCCATCTTCATCAATTCCATAAATTGCAATCTTTCCTTCCGATTCACCAATTATGTAATGGTTTGGGCAAATATGATTCCTTTCCTCTCTTAAAACTATCCGATTAATGGAAAAGGATATTATTTTTACATTTGGGAAATTTTCCTCCATATAGTCCCTATATTGATTTTCCGTCATATTGACTATTTGATTATCTAATTCATTTAACTTTGTTATATTATGATTACAGGTTTTGTAATAAGTTTTCTTCTCTATATAAACATTAGGTGAAATCCTTTCATCTTCCTTTATTATTTCTAAATCCAAAGGGTCATCACTTATTATTAAAGGTTCCTTGTTGTTATTTGGGCTCATCATCTTATAGCCATAGATAAAACTAACAAAGAAAAGGGTTGCACAAAAGAAAAATATTAGGATTGCATTTTGCTTTTTCATAAATATCCCTCCAGTACTATCTAAAGGGATATTTTTCCCATTTTATAATATTTTATACATTTTATACTATTTAGAAATTTATCCTACTTTAAACCCGGCTTTTTTGATTTTTTCTACTAGTTTAGTTACATCCTTTGTATTAACACGGATTATTACTCTATATACATCTAAAATCTTTGCATCTACTGCAGCAAAATTTATTATATTAACATTCTCTTTCCTAATAACTTCTGCTAACTTTGCCAATTGTCCAGGAATATCCAGCATATCTACAACCAATCTAGTCCCTTTCTCCAAACCGAATATTTCAGAAAAAGCATTGAAAATTGAGTTATGAGTTAGTATACCAACAAAATTATTCCTAATATCAAATACTGGTAGAAAAGGAGTTCTCCATTCCTTTAGAAGATAGGAAGCATTCTCTACATATTCATTTTCATTGATAGATTTATAATTTGTACTATATAAATCTTCAACTTTGGTATTCTTCAAATACTCATCCCTATCACTACCATTTGTTTCAAAATAATTTCTAAAAATAACTTCTTTCATCAAATAGCCTTTAAATTGATTTCCGTCTAAAACAGGTAGAGATAAAAAATCCCCTTGGTTTATTTTTTCCAAAGCAGAACCAATACTCTCACCTAATTCCAAAGTTGTCAGCTTATCCTTTGGTAGCATATGATTCTTGACATACATTTAAATACCCCCCATTTATTTTTTATTTTATAAATACCTATTAAGAACCCTATCATTTACACCGAACCAACTAGCTTCTTTATACATATTAATAGTATTCTTCCTTATGATTTTTACTATCAGTTTATGCAGACTATGGAGTTCTTTTGCCGATAGTAAAGCTTCTTCTCCTATATTGGGTTTATTTAAATTGTATTCTATTTTAAGCTGTTTATCAATAAACATATTTAAATTATATATCTTTCCCTTAATAACTTTTTCACAATAAGTATGAATAAAATTATCTAAATAATTGGTTTCCTCATTTACTCTATCTATATCTTCCCAAAAATCCCTTTTTAATTTCTTTATCTCCTCTAAGGATATATTATAATGGAATAGATAATTTTTCCCATATAATTCTTCTATGGGAATATTTTCAATGGTTTTATCCTCAAGTATATTTACCCATTTATTGCTATAATAACCCTTTTTATATCCTTCTAAATACAAAGTCAATTCCAACCTATCGATATCTTCATGGATTAACATAGCAATATTATTAGAGATAAGTTGTCTATCTTTCCTAGGAAACAAAAGCCTTCTTACTCTCTTCCTTATTTCCTTTGTACATATGTACTTTGGGGAAATATTAGTCATCTTGGTTTCCAAATCATATAAATTCAGGAGGATATGTATTGAGTTTATGTCGCCATTATAAAGAAAATTATATCGTAAACCATCATAGATTTGCCAAAGATTAGCCTTTGCTAAAACCAAATTCATCCCTCCCCTTAGCAATTGTTTCCACATTTTGGAGTATTAAACCAATTATTTATATTTTTTTCGCCCGACAGTATATTATATTATACTACAAAAACTGCCTTTATTGTTTTGTTTTCTTCGACAATATAATAAAAAAGGAGAAACCACAAAAAATCTAGAAGAAAAAAAGCATTGATATGCGATCAATGCTATCCTTAAGCAATTATACATACTTTAGTACCAATTTTTAATTTATTGATTCCGTCAATATGGATAATATTGTATCATAATCTAAATCACTAGAAAATATATAGGTTCCTACTCTAAGCTTTCCCTCTGCTCCTTTATCTTTAGCAAATTTGTGAAATTGTTCTGCATCATCAATTATACCTGCTTCTTCTAAGCCCTTGGATATCATCCCCAATGTATCTCCCTTTTCTACAACAAATTCAATTTCCTCTTGTTCCTCTAAAACACTATCTTTCCTTGGAGTAGTATTGATATTTTCTTTTAAAAAAACCATACCTAAATCTGTAGCCTTTGCTGCTATTTCTTCCTCTGTATACTCTTTATATATATAATTAGGATTTAGAGTGTAAAGAATACTTGTGAATATAATACCTATTCCTATTCCTAATAATAAAAATGGTAATCTATATCTATTAAACATCCTCATACTCCTTATTCCTTTTATTCTATTTTACATCAATTTTATATTAAAGTAAAAATATATCTTCCATTTCACATTCTTCAATTATATTATCAGTCCATATGGATGCTTGAACTTCACCAATATGCTTCTTCTCTAGAAAATACATACATATTCTTGACTGACCAATTCCTCCACCTATAGTAAGGGGTAGTTTGCCCTCTAATAGCATTTTGTGATAGGTTAGTTTCTTTCTTTCCTCTGCCCCAGCAATTTTCAATTGTTCTTCTAAGGATTTTTCATCTACCCTAATACCCATACTGGATAACTCTAGAGCTTCTCCTAATACAGGGTTCCAAAACAAAATATCACCATTTAATTCCCAGTCATCATAATCAGGAGACCTTCCATCATGAGGATTTCCAGATTTCAGCTTCCCTCCAATTTGCATTAAAAACACAGCTTTATGCTCCTTACAAATCAAATGCTCTCTATCCTTTGGACTTTTATCTGGATATTTATCCTCTAATTCTTGAGTCGTAATAAATTTAATCCTTTCGGGTAATTTATTTTCCAAAAAAGGATATATGCTATTGATTTTTTTCTCAGTTCTTTTAAATACTTGGTATATGGCTTCAACTGTTTTCTTTAGGTATTCTTCATTCCTATCTTCCTTAGATATGACCTTTTCCCAATCCCATTGGTCCACATAGATTGAATGGATATTGTCTAATATTTCATCTGGTCTTATTGCATCCATATCCGCATATATGCCTTCCCCAATTTTAAAACCATATCTTTTTAATGCCATCCTCTTCCATTTTGCTAAGGATTGAACTATTTCTATCTCTTCATTATATTTTCTCATATTGAAAGATACTGCCTTCTCCACACCACTTAAATTATCATTTAGACCTGATTCTGGTCTGACGAAGAGAGGAGCAGATACCCTTATTAAATTCAATTTTTTAGCTAATTCCCTTTCGAAAAAATCCTTAATAATTTTTATTCCAATTTGAGTTCCTTTAACATTAAGTTTCCTCATTTCATTTCCTCCTTTATTTATCCAAATAAAAAAACCTTCCATCCTAAAAGGACGAAAGGTATTCTTCCGCGGTACCACCTTAATTAGCAAAAGGCTCAGCTCAAACCAGTACAGAACAAATCGATACTGTATAGTATATATAACGGACTATACCCGTCTAAGCCTACTCTTTGCCATAAACAAATTTCAGTTAGAAGCTTGAGGATGTTCTTCATCATTAATTCCATGCTGGATTTCCACCTAGTACCAACTCTCTGTAACTTCCTTAATGACTACTCTTCCCTTCTTTGCTTGTATTCCATATATTAATAATTGATTATATTCTATTTTCTAATTCATGTCAATAGATTTATTCTTTTTTATATGATTATTCTATGATAATGTCATATTAAATTCATTCTGATAAAATGTCATATATGAGAGAGGAGATATTTAATATGACTCAAAAAGAAATAAC
>NZ_PPXX01000081.1 GCF_021655075.1 Clostridium sp. Cult2 | reverse complement strand
TATCAAATTTGAAAAATTATTATCTAAATTAAATCTAAATTTTCTTGTCAGATCAGAGTAATCAAACTTACTTAAAGCACAAAATTTATTACAGTCTCCGGATATTTAAAATATCCGTCCCCATCTATTTATAATTCTTCTGTTAATTCAATTATTTCATCTATTATTTTTCCAATATGTTCTATAGTATGCAGCAATGGTTTATCCGTAGTAATATCCACTCCTGCTTTTCTAGCAAATTCTACTGGAGTATAATTACCTCCAGATTTTAATACTGATAGCCAATCATCAATGGCCTTTTGACCTTCTGATAATATTCTATTATTTACTTCTGTGGCAATAGTAAGTCCTGCACTATAAGTATAAGGATATAATCCCATATAATAATGAGGTTGTCTCATCCATGTAAGCTCTGCCCCCTCATTGATTACTACTGCATCTCCCCAGAACTTCTCTAATACTTCCCTCTTTAGCTTGTTCAATAAATCTGCATTAACAGAACCACCATCATCAACTATTTTATATACTTCTCTTTGGAAAGCTGCTTCTAGTAAATGGGTTACAAAATTATGATAGTAAGTTCTAGATATGATAGATGACAATACCCATCTTTTCATCCTCTTATCTTCCGTATTTTTCATCAAGTAATTTGCCATTAGCATTTCGTTCATAGTAGAAGGTGATTCTATACAATATAATGAAGGTCTTGAATTAAATATATTTTGGTTTTTATGAGCTAAGCAGAAATGCCCTGCATGCCCTAGTTCATGAGAAAGAACGAATACTTCCCTCATTCTTTCAGTCCAAGAAATCAATATAAATGGATGACTACCATAAGGACTAGCACAAAATGCACCAGTAGACTTACCCTTGTTTTGAACAAAATCTATCCATCTTTCATCAAAGGCCCTCTTTACCATCTCTAGATAATCATCACCATATACAGACAATGCCCCTTCAACATAAGGTCTAGCTTCTTCTACAGTTATCTTTGGTTCAAAATCTGGGTCTACTGCTAATTTTAAATCCACGAAAGTCATTTCCTCTAAACCATGGATTTTTTGGATTAGTTTAGCATATTTCCTCATATGAGGTGCCAAATGCTCCATTATCAAATCTATTTGTCTATCATATAGTTCTCGATCTACCTTTTGAGGGAACAACAGACTATCAATTACCGAATCAAATCCTCTTAAATTAGCTAAAGTTTTCTCTTTTTGAACTTGAGTTTGATATCCAGTGGCTATGGTATGTTGATATTCCCTCAATTTATTAGAAAAAGCTTCCGCTGCAGCTCGTCTAATCTTTGTGTCATTTTCAAACTCCCATTTCCCTTCAAATAGTACAAAGCTTAAAGGATACTCCTCCCCATCTACCGTAAAAGTACCAAAATCCATATCTGCTAATTTAGCTCTATTATATATCTGATAGGGTGCATCTAATACATTGGATAGAGCTGATAAGGTTCTCTCCACTTCAGGATGCAGAGCATAAGGTTTTTTCCTCATTATATCCTTTAGGAAATTTCTATTTTCTTCCGATTCCTCTATGGCTTCTTGGATTATTTCTTCATCTAATTGAATTATCTCCGATTCTATAAAACTGAGACGACTCTTAATCTCCGCTAAAATAGTAGATGTTTTCATCTGCCTAGTCTGGTTTTCCGTATCCATCTGGTTAACTGACACTGATAAAAATGAATAAGTTCCTAATAAACCTGTTATTTCTAATAAATCTTTTAGCTTGTCTAAACAAGCATTAATCTCCTTTGCTCCATTTAATTTACCTTTAAATTCTTTTTCAATCTCATGAGAAAGCAATGTTACCTCTTTTAGCTTCCCTTCAAATTCTTCTTCCCCTTTGAATATGGCTGATAAATCCCAGGTTAATCTTTCATCTACATCTTTTCTCTCTAAAAGTCCTTTACTCATATAATAACCCCCTTATTGTATTTCGTAGTGTCAAATTTGACACTCCTATTTTTTATTAAAACCTTATATTATCAAGGGTTACATAGTTTTTTATAAAACAAAAACAATGACCCCCCATTT
>NZ_PPXX01000080.1 GCF_021655075.1 Clostridium sp. Cult2 | reverse complement strand
GGGATAATTAACAAATATCATAGGAATGGAGATTATGCCATATTTAATTTTTGGTAATATTACCAATTACACTTTTATTTTTGCACAACAAGAGTTATTTAGTTTTTTTACTATTTTGACTTAAGTGGAGTATATAGTTTATTGTTATCTGTCTTTTCATCATCAAACATGCTCATTACATAATCTCTAATGAAAAATGGAGCAGTATATTGTAAAATATTGAACCCTTTAGTTGTGAATATATCGTAGATAAGTTCGTTTCTAAAACCTGCAAAATATTTCAAATTAAGTTCTGCCACAGTTTCAGATATTGCTTTCATTTCTTCATCAGAAAATTTACTTATTTCCAATAATGAATCATAATATTTATCGTAGGATTTTTGCCTAAAGAAATCCCTTGAGTATTTTTTAAAATTATTTAAATTTTTGTCCTGGATATCGTTCTCCCAAGCCCAAGCATATACATCAACTCTATTAGTATTGTATTCATAGCCTTTATCAGGTAGAAATTTCAAAACACCATATTGATTAGGATAAGCAGTTAAACAGGAAGTTGCAATATCGTAAATTGTTTTATCGTATTTACCATAGGATTTTATATCCTGTAAATGGATATGGCCTGATAGTACAATTTGTACATCACATTCAAGAAGAAGGTCTAATACTTCTTTGCTATTTTCAATGGTAAAGTGTTCATTAACTATTTCACTGTGGTTCATCAAGCTATGATGCATAACAGCTATAATTTGAGCATTGTTTTCTTTTGCTAAATTAGCACATTCTTTTATCCATTCAAAAGTTTTAGCAGGTATTTCACCATCCATTTCAGGAGTTTCCCTTACCTTATTCCTTTTGTATTTAGCTGAATCTAGCATTAATAACCAAACATCTTCTGCAGGTGCAGCTAAATAGCTTAAGGAATGGTTGTCTCTAGAAATTGCATCTTTATAACCAAAGGGTGAATATATTTCTACAAACTCATCTTTAGTTATAGAATCAATTTTTATCATCTCATCTCCAAAGTAATTTCTTGCCCAAGGGTTTTCAATATCATGGTTACCTGGAATTACAAATATATGGACTCCTAGTTTTTTAATATTCTTCAGTTTCTCAGCCATTTCCAAATGGCTTTCTTTTTCTCCATTACAAGTTAAATCACCGGGAATAATCAAAATATCTGGCTTTCGATTTTCAATATCTAATGTAAAGGCATCTATTATTTCATCAGAATAGTGGAGTAATTTTCCATCACCAGAATTGAGAAACCAATCAAAAGCCTTACCATCATCATAGGTTTTTTTAGATAGATGATGAGGGTCTGTTGCAATAAAGAAAGTAATATCTTCTCCAGATTTAATTTTACAATTTAATACAGAGCAAGTGAATTTTTCAACACATCCAACTAGAGTTAATATAATTATGATTGTAAAGATTAGAGATACTTTTTTATTATTCATAATATTACCTCACAATCTTCATAATGGTTGACTGTCCTTTGTTTAATATCTCTCCTTGATATAATTATATCATAGTAATGGTAGTAATTACTAATTAAAGATTCAAATAAAATTTATAAATCAAATTCATTATTTTCTATTCAGTAATATGAGTACAATAGAAGCTTTAGGGTATTAATAGTGCAACTGAGATTTTATTTATTGTATATATAAATATTTGAAAGGAGACAGAAAAATGACAGAAAAAAGAGCAGGTTTGGTAACCATGGGAGGAAATCCTGTAACCCTTATAGGTAAAGAAATCAAAGTAGGAGACAAGGCCCCTGATTTTACAGTACTTAAAAATAATCTTCAAGAGTATTCCTTAAAAGATGCAGGAGATAGTATTAAAATAGTCAGTGTAGTACCATCACTAGATACAGGAGTATGTGAATTTCAAACAATTCGATTTAATGAGGAAGCAGCAGAGTTAGGTGATGTAGTTATACTAACTATAAGTGTAGACTTACCTTTTGCACAAAAAAGATTCTGTACATCCAATGATATTGATAAAGTTATTGTATTATCCGACCATAGAGACCTTTCCTTCGGTATGAACTATGGATTTGTTATAGAGGAATTGAGGCTTTTGAGTAGGGGTATAGTGATTTTAGATAAAAACAACCTGGTACAGTATGTTGAGTATGTGAAGGAAGTTGGAGAACATCCAAATTATGATAAGGCAATAGAAGAGGTAAAAAAACTTATGTAAATTAGAATAAAAACCAATCCTAGGATTGGTTTTTATATTTTAGCTATATATAATTTCTTTCATACTTAACATGCTATAATTTCTTATTATTCTACGAATTTATATATTCAATCCTTTTTTATTGGCTTTTAAACTGTTATAATAATGCTATATGTATCTTTAATTAGGAGTGGATTAATATGAAGGTAATGATTATAGGAGCTGGTAAACTAGGGTATAGACTAGCAGAAGCCATGAACAATGAAGATATTGATGTTACTTTAGTAGACGTGAATTTTAAGACATTAGAAAGGATTAATGACCATTTAGATGTTTTGACCGTAACAGCAAACGGTATTGAAATTGCTAAACTAAAGGAACTTAATATAGATACCTATGATTTACTTATAGCAGCAACAAATAGCGATGAAACCAATACTCTAATATGTACCCTAGCAAAAAAATTGAATTGTAAAAAAACTATAGCAAGGATTAGAGATCCTGAATTTATAGAACAGTTGGATTTTGTTAAAGCAGAGATGGGAATTGACCATATTATCAATCCAGATTTGACTACAGCTATTGAAATAGAAAGATATCTATCCAAAACATATAACTTTTATTCCGGAGATTTTGCTAAAGGTAAAGTTTCCATGGTGGATTTTCATTTGAGTAGTACCCATAGCTTTGTTGGGAAGAAACTTATGGAACTGAAAGACTTGGAAGGCCTTCTTATTACTGCCATATCTAGAGAGGGAAATTTAATAATTCCAGATGGGTCAACAGAATTAATGGATGGAGATGTTATCCATGTAATAGGGAAAAGCAAAAATATCAACAAGTTAGGTGAGAGACTTGGAATTAACATGAATAGAAAGGAATCGAAAAAAGTAATAATTTTAGGTGGAGGTAATATAGGATATTATCTAGCTCAAAGGTTAGAAAAAACGGGTACTAATGTTACCATAATAGAAAAAAGCAAGGAACGGTGTCAATATCTAGCAGAAAAACTTAACAATACTTTGATAATCCATGGAGATGGGACTGACATTGATCTTTTAGAAGAAGAAGACTTGGCATCCTATGACACTTTTATAGGAGCTACAGGGTATGATGAACAAAACCTGTTAATGGCGTTAGTAGCGAAACAATTAGGTGTAATTAAGACTATTGCTAAAATAAGCAGACCTAATTATGTTCATATAGTGGATAAATTAAATGTAGATATAGCTTTAAATCCAGTCAATATTACCGTTAGTAATGTATTGAAATTCATAAGGGGTGGTAAGGTAGTTTCAGTTTCATTACTTCTTGGAGGAGAGGGTGAAGTTACCGAAATAATAGCTAGTAAAGATTTACCTATAGTAGGTAAACCATTATCCAAATTAGGACTGCCAAAGGGAATTATTATAGGAGCTATTGTCCATAAAGGAGAAGTAATAATACCAAATGGTAATAGTGTAATCTATGAAAATGACAGAATAATTGTCTTCTCTCTAACATCTCATATGCCAGCCTTTAATAAGATGATAAGACCAAATAAAGGAGGTTTACTAAATGGGTTATGGATCCGTGATTAAAATACTAGGCAATTTACTCTTAGTGGAAGCAGCACTAATGATACCTTCTTTAATGGTTTCCATATACTATAACGGGCAGGATAAAATGGCATTTATATTAAGTATTATAATAACTAGTGTAGTAGGTCTAATAATGGGTAAAAGTTTTAAATATAATAAAGGCATTAAGGCAAGGGAAGGACTTACTATAGTTGCTTTTGGATGGATTTTGGCTTCGTTTTTTGGTTCCTTACCCTTTATATTTTCTGGGAGCATTCCATCTTGGGTAGATGCTTTTTTTGAAACCGTATCAGGTTTTACAACTACAGGGGCAACTATTGTTGATAATGTGGAAGGACTTCCTAAAGGTATCCTATTCTGGAGGTCTTTTACCCATTGGATTGGAGGTATGGGAATATTAGTATTTACTGTTGCTATTCTACCTACTTTAGGGGTAGGAGGTTTCCAAATTTTCAAAGTAGAATCACCTGGTCCTAGACCGGATAGAATTGCACCAAAAATTAAAGATACTGCTAAAATATTGTACATAACTTATCTGTTTATAACTATATTACAGATAATATTATTGTTAATTGGTAAGATGCCCTTTTTTGATGCTGCAGTTCATACCTTTGGAACAGTGGGAACAGGTGGTTTTTCCATTAAAAACGCCAGTGTAGGGGCTTACAATAGTACCTATATACATATAGTAATAGGTATATTTATGGTATTATCTGGAGTAAATTTTTCTCTATATTATTCACTTTTTAAAGGGAAATGGAAAGAAGTAATAAAGAATGAGGAATTAAAACTATATCTGGGTATAATATTTACTGCTGTTTTATTAATTGCATTAAATATAAATAGAAACGTATATCATAGGTTTTGGTTATCTTTAAGGGATGCTTTTTTTCAAGTAGCTTCTATTATAACAACAACAGGTTATGCGACAGCGGATTTTGATAGCTGGCCTACCTTTAGTAAGACAATCCTTTTTTCCCTTATGTTTGTTGGAGGATGTGCAGGCTCAACAGGAGGGGCAATAAAAAATATAAGGATTTTAGTTTTGCTAAAATTAGTGAAAAGGGAAATATCCAAGATATTCCATCCCAGGGCAATAATACCTATTAAGGTAGAAGATAGGATTCTTCCCAATGAAGTAGTTGCAGGTATTTCAAGTTTTTTTATGTTATACATTTTAGTATTTATACTAGGGACTATATTAATATCTTTAGAGGGAATAGACTTTGAAAGTTCAGCTGGGGCAGTAGCAGCAACCTTGGGGAATATTGGGCCAGGCCTAGCTTTGGTAGGACCATCTAGGACTTATAGTAAGTTTAGCTATGTTTCTAAACTATTATTGTCATTATTTATGTTACTAGGAAGGTTAGAATTATTCACTATAATTGCATTATTTACTCCAGGTGTATGGAAGAGTGAGATTCTAACAAAAAATAGATAATTATGAAAGATAAAAATATGGAGGGATAAGATGAAATTAGTTTCTTGGAATGTGAATGGCCTTAGGGCTTGTGTTAAAAAAGGTTTTTTAGATTATTTTGAAGAAGTGGATGCAGATATATTCTGTGTTCAAGAAACTAAATTACAAGAAGGTCAAATTGATTTAGATTTAGTAGGATATCACCAATATTGGAACTATGCTGAAAAAAAAGGGTATTCGGGTACAGCTGTCTTTGCTAAGGACAAGCCTTTTACTGTAAAATATGGATTAGGGATAGAAGAGCATGATAATGAAGGAAGAGTTATAACTTTAGAGTTTGAAGATTTCTATTTAGTAAATGTATATACTCCTAATTCACAAAGAGAATTAGCAAGGCTTGATTATAGAATGACTTGGGAAGATGAGTTTAGAAAATATTTAAAGGAATTAGACTCTATTAAACCCATAATCCTTTGTGGAGATTTGAATGTAGCCCATAAGGGAATAGATTTAAAGAACCCAGATACCAACAGAAGGAATGCAGGTTTCACCGATGAAGAACGGGGAAAGATGACAGAATTACTTGGCGCAGGATTTATAGATACCTTTAGATATTTCTATCCAGGCAAAGAAGATGCTTATACCTGGTGGTCTTATATGAGAAAGGCTAGGGATAGGAATGTGGGCTGGAGAATCGATTATTTCATTGTATCTGAAAGGCTTAAGGATAGATTAAAGGATGCCCAAATTCATTCGGAGGTAATGGGCAGTGATCATTGTCCGGTAATGTTGGAGATAGAATAATATAATATAAAATAGCTACATGAAAGGATGTTAAGATGAACAAGGTATTAGTATTAGCTGAAAAACCCTCAGTAGGTCGCGATATAGCTAGGGTTTTAAAATGTAACAAGAAATCAAATGGGTATATAGAAGGAGATAGATATATTGTTACTTGGGCTCTAGGACATTTAGTAACAATAGCTGATCCTGAGGATTATGATAAAAGATATAAGGATTGGAGAATTGACGATTTGCCAATACTACCTCCCTATTTAAAACTTGTGGTAATTAGACAAAGTAGTAAACAATTTCATACCGTTAAGAGACAGATAAATAGAAAGGATGTATCTGAAATTATAATTGCTACAGACGCAGGCAGGGAAGGAGAACTTGTTGCTCGTTGGATTATAGAAAAGGCAGATATAAAAAAGCCTATTAAGCGACTTTGGATTTCTTCTGTTACTGATAAGGCCATAAAAGATGGCTTCAATAATTTAAAAGACGGAAAGGCTTATGAAAATCTATATCAATCAGCAGAGGCAAGAGCGGAGGCTGACTGGATAGTAGGAATCAATGCTACCCGTGCTCTAACTTGCAAATACAATGCTCAGCTATCCTGTGGTAGAGTCCAAACTCCCACTCTTAATATGATTGCACAGAGGGAAGAAGAGATACGAAATTTCAAACCTAAGGAGTATTATTGGGTTACTGCTTCTACCAGCAACTTGAAGCTAATATGGCAGGATGAAAGATCAAATAGCACAAGAACATTTGATAAGAATAAGGTTGATAATATTATCAAAGCAATAAAAGGAAAAGGTGCTAAAGTTGTAGATGTAAACAAGGTAAATAAGAAAAGTTACCCACCAAAGCTCTATGACTTGACGGAGCTACAAAGAGATGCAAATAAGATATTTGATTTTTCTGCAAAGGAAACCTTATCAATAATGCAAAGTCTATATGAAAGGCACAAGGTTTTAACTTATCCAAGAACTGACTCAAGATATATTTCATCTGATGTAGTAAACACTTTAAAGGATAGAGTAAAGGCTTGCAATATTGGGCCATATAACAAACTAGCGGCAAAGGTTTTGCAGAAGCCAATAAAAGGAAATAAATCCTTTGTAGATAACAGCAAAGTAACAGACCACCATGCTATTATAACAACAGAGGAAAGGGTACAATTAAGTGAGTTAAGTGACAGAGAAAGAAAGATTTATGATTTAGTAGTAAAAAGATTTTTAGCAGTATTATATCCACCTTTTGAATATACACAGATAACAATAAAAGCCAAAATAGGTGACGAAACATTTATTGCTAAAGGAAAGAAAACCATAAAGGAAGGCTGGAAAGAGATTTATTCATATAACTATGAAGATGATGATGAAGATATATTCCATCAGGAATTACCGGTAATTAAAAAAGGAGATACTTTAGAAATAAAGGCAATAGAAGAGGTAAAAGGGAAAACTCAGCCTCCATCACCTTTCAATGAAGGTACTTTATTGTCAGCTATGGAAAATCCTAAAAGGTATATGGCAGGGGAAAGCAAAGAGTTAATTAGAATAATTGGGGAGACAGGTGGTATAGGTACTGTAGCTACAAGAGCAGATATTATCGAGAAATTATTTAATACATTTTTAATTGAAAAAAGAGGCAAGAATATATTCATCACTTCTAAAGGTAAGCAGCTATTGGATCTAGTACCTGAAGATTTAAAGTCACCAGATCTAACAGCAGAGTGGGAACAAAAGCTCACTGCTATATCTAAGGGGAAACTTAATAGGAAAGCTTTTGTAAATGACATGAAGGAATATACAAAAACTATTATAAAGGATATAAAGAGCAGTGATAAAGAGTATAGACATGATAATTTAGCAAGAGTTAAATGCCCAGAGTGTGGTAAGTATATGCTTGAGGTGAAGACCAAGAAAGGAAAGATGTATGTCTGTCAGGATAGAGAATGTGGATATAGAAAAAATATTTCCAAGATAACCAACGCTAGATGTCCTAATTGCCACAAGAGACTTGAACTAAGAGGAGAAGGCGAAGGACAAATATTTACATGCAAATGTGGATATAGAGAAAAACTATCTACATTCAATGAGAGAAGAAAAAAAGAGAAAAGCAGACTGTCAAAAAAGGATGTATCTAGGTATATGAAGGAACAGAAAAAGCAAAACAAGGATTCAATTAATACTGAATTGGCGGATGCCCTTTCTAAAGAGACTGTAATAAATTTTGTGCTTTAAGTAAGTTTGATTACTCTGATCTGACAAGAAAATTTAGATTTAATTTAGATAATAATTTTTCAAATTTGA
>NZ_PPXX01000008.1 GCF_021655075.1 Clostridium sp. Cult2 | reverse complement strand
CCATCTCCCCCTAAAAAGTTATTCATAGGGGTATTATATTTTAAAGGTGGACCAGTTTTCAACTGAAATGGTGGCCTACTTTTAGATTAACATAAACATTTTTAGCATTTAAAAACTCCTCTCTACTTATTTCATAGTCTACTGAGCCTCGCCAATTACCAAGCTGGTCTTTAAAGGGGTTTTCTTTTATTTCTATGAAAACATCATTAGTTAGCCCATAACAAATTCTCTATTAGATTGTACTTTATTATCTAAATCATTAAAAGAAAACACTAAATTAAATGCATCTTCTACATTTGGATCAGTATAGCCTGTATCTTTGAAACCAATTTTCTTATAAAGGTTAATGGCCTTAATATATTTCTTTCTTACGCAAACTTCAACATTTTCGTATCTTCTTTCCACATATAGATAATCCAATATTAATTTTAAAGACTTATATCCATACCCTCGATTTTGATACCTACTATCTATAAGAAATTGTTGTAGTTCATAGCATTTGGGTTCCTCATTAATATCACGAATCATAAGCATTCCAATAATATTTTCCTCACTTTCGATTCCGAAAACTCTCCCATTATAATTTCTGTAAACATATGCCCTTGCCAAAATCCCCATAGGACTAGCTACATGAGCTTTTTGGTCTTCTGATAACTCCAGAGTAATTAACTTAGTCCAATTACTTTCGTCTATATCTATTAAATAAGTACTATTTCTTTTAGTAGTTAATCTTATTACACCATAGTCATCAATACCATCAAAACGAAACCCTCGTTTCATCCAAAATTTCATATTTTTTTTATTAGATACATTAAGCTCCAAGTATTTAGCACCCTTAGAAACTTCCATTTCTTTGATTATATTAAAAATTTTAGTTCCCAAACCATTGTCCCTAAATTCAGGTATAATACAATAGTCAATTATGAAGCATTTACCATCTTCAGAATGGTAGGTACAATAGGTGCAAAAACCTATTATCTCCTTTTCTTTTATAAAAAATATAGGGTATGCTGTATCAACATTTCTTGAAAATAGTTTGTGCATGTGTTCCTTGTATTCCGAAGAAGAAAACCACTCCTGTTCTTCTTCTGTCATCTTTAAGCCTATCTCATCGTTAGGGAATATATCTCTATTCATATACTCATTATGCAACTGCCAAAATAATTTAAATTCTTCCTCAGATTTAGCAATCTTTATTTCTATACCTTTTTCCATCATATCCATCCTCCATATTTGTAATTGGAGGTTATTTTAGAGTGTTACCTCCTGACACATTTAGTTTTATTAGTCTTTTTATTTTCATTAAGCACCACTCCTTTCAAAACTTACGGAAATTTTCACATATATCATAATAATCAATATAATGCTCAAAATCATTGTACCACATAGGCTTTATCTAATAAACTTATATTTTTCTATTCTACATATCCTTAGATATAATCCATCTTCCATAACAATAATGCTCATATTTTAATGAACATGTTCCCAAGAACAGAAAAGGCATTGAATGTCATCTGTCCATTCAATGCCCTATAACCTGTCAAACCATTAGTATAACTGAGTTTTATAGCTTTTTAATCTTCACGATACACTCCACGTGCCTTGAGAGTACAATAATGATGTCTTAAAGAGATAGTAATCCCTTGGTGGTAGGGTATATTTCTTAATTTCCACCTATTTATCCTTAGTTTTTAAGTTCTATATTTTCATAATTATTGATACTGTTGCTTACAACATTTTAATACTCACTGTTTACAAGTGTACAATAACATCTTTTTCATCAGAATTGCAAACAACAAAACCCTCAGATAGTTATTAATTCGAAGGCTTCGTTTTTTACAAATTAAATTATTTGTTTTCCACATTTTCCTTAAAATCTTTTCGTAAGGATGTGATGAGTCTAAATTTTTAGCAACAACTAATTTTTATCCTTTATCATCTTATCAATACGCCAGGCATACCAACTATAAATAATATCTAAGTTATATTCGCATAAGAGATTGCCTATAAATCTTACAATAATAAACAACACCCCCGGAAGATTTTTTAATAATAAAGTTATAAAAATCTTCTGGTGCAGAAATTAGCCTTCTATTTAATTATTATCTATTTTCCCAATGTTCCTTTGCATTATCAAATATTTCATCTAAAGACAGATCATCAAATATTTCACCCTCTAGTTTCAAATAATCTTCTTTACTTATTCCCTCGGAATGGCGTATAAATCGTAGGAACCCAGAGTATCCCAGTTCCTTTATTAATGCTCTAGAACCTTTTTCTATTATTTCTCTATCTGTAAATTTGCTTTTTTCATTCAATAACATCAATATCCATCTCCTTTCTAAGAAAATCTATAGGATTATATAATTTAATATTTTTAATTGTTTCTTTCAAATTATCTTCATTTTTTTCTACCGTCTTTATAAATTTATCATCACATGTTATAAAGTATTTGCAGCCTCCATATACAGCTGAAGCAAGATGTAATGCATCCTTATCTTTAGTATTGGATTTCATAACTATATCTTGAGCTATTAGTCTAATATTATCATTAGGCTGTATTACCTCATTACACAAGGTAGAAATAGATATAATATTAAGTTTCCTCTCTATAAAAGGATTTCTACTATTTTCATATTTTCTTCCTTTGATTCAACCAAATTACAAATGTCTTTAAAGGATATTCTTTTATTTTTATGTGTTTGAATTACATCCATCAGCCATTCATTCTCGCCTTTTTTAATGTCATGACTTTTAAATTTACTGAAAGTTTCTTTTACAAATTCTTTCTCTGTACTATCTGGAAATCTATATTTACTTAAATTTTTATTGATATTGTGGCTAACCCAAGTTTCCCATAATTTTTCTTCTTTAAAATTCTTAATACAGTAGCTATATACATAACACTCAATTATAGTTCTATTTAAAGAACCTAAAGAAAAAAAGTTCCCAATAATTATATTATTCATTGCTTCTTTAGAAAGCTCTAAAACATGCTCTGTCCAAAGATTAATTATCCATTGATAGCTGAACATACGACCTATAAAGCATGGTCTTAAACCTTTATCCACTTCATCAATAAATAATCTTATAATCTTTACAATTTCTTTAAGCTTTCTTTCATTAATGAATTCTAATTCTCTTTCGTTATAATATAATACATTATTCATAATAAATTCCTCTTAATATCATTTTATAATTTTTTTTAAAATAACTATTCATATTCTCTATTTCTCCTACATTATTTACCTAAGAAAAATTCCCTCATAATTAATATATATTTGTTTTTTATGATTACATATACACATGTTTACAATAATATTAATCTAACTAGCAGAAATAATCTTTTCAAGATCATCTAGAATTCTATTAAGTTTACTTGTCAATCTTAGGCTCTCTCTTCCTTCTGATGGGATGTATTTTCCTGTTTCATCCTTTTTTAAATATTTATAGTCCTTAAGTAAATCAGCATAAATATACTCTCTCACAATACAATACATGTCAAAAAGTTTTAATAATAAATATGCATTTTGTATTGTTTGTTCTTTGTCTCTTAAAACTATATCCAGACTGTTCTCTTTTGTTGAAATATAATCTATGGTTGTATTAGGCTCGATATGCAATTTATCACTTAAAAGTCCATATGAAACAGCACCTGCATATACCTTTTTCATAAAATTTACATCTGAATTATAAGGAACACCTATGGTTATCCATGGACTTCCAATTAATTTTATATCATCCAAATCTATATCCTTGGTTAAAAAATCTTTCTTAGCCCACCAACTAGTAACTTCCCTCCACCTCCTATTTTCATCTAAATATTTATATTTCTTTTTGGATTTTAGATTCTCTAAAAATTTGCGTAATATACCCTACCTTAATTCTATAGCATACTTTATCTTTTCTCAACCAAAAAACTCATTGTTCTCCGGATATATAGATTGTTCTGTCAATTGGCCTCTATAACATCCATCTATATTATAACCCTTAATATTATCTCAGAACTTAGCCTTTATCCGCATTTATAATGTTTCTATTACCATTAAATTTTATATTTAAAACTCAATGACAATTTCTCTGCCATTATCACAATATATATCTATATGCTGACTAAAAACTAAAATTCTATCAATTTTCTCTCTAACTATTTCTTCATCATAAATTCCTCTTTCACAAACAAATTTACTTAACACTTCTTTTATATATTCTTTCCTAAGTGTAGGAGAATCAATGCATTTATCCCTCCCCTTCTCCATCCTTGTTGCGCATCTTCAAACTATCTTACCTCTTTCTGTTCTCCTCCTATAGGATGATCCACAATATCCACATTCTAATATATTACCCAATAAATATTTACCACTATATCTTTTACCTTTAGATTCTACTGTTCCATCTTCTTTATAAATTAACCTTGACCTTTTAACCATCTCTTCCTGGACTTTATCAAATATCTCATCAGATACAATTGCTGGATGACTATTACTTACATAATAACTATGTCTCTGTCCAGTATTTTTTACTTTCTTTCCAGTCATAAAATCCTCTGTGTAGGTCTTTTGTAACTTTGTGTCCCCCTTGTATTTTTCATTCTGAAGCATTTTTTGAATGGTAGATGAATCCCAATGTTCATTGCCAGTTACTGTTTTTATATCCATTGATTCTAGATATGTTTTGATTTGTCCAAATGATAGGACTTTTAGATATAAGTTGAATATCTTTCTAACTACTTCTGCTTCACCAGGCACAATTACCATTTCTCCATCAACACATGTATAACCCATAAAACTCTTATATTTCGTAAAGATGTCACCTTTTTCAAACTTTGGCCTAAATCCCCACTTAATATTTTCGCTAGTATTCTTACTTTATTCTTGTGCTAACATGCTTCTTAATGTTATTTCTAATTCATTCTCTAATTTTATTGAATCTAGTTTTTCAGTTTCAAAGTGCATGTTTATTCCCCTTTCTCTTAAACATCTTATTATTTCTAGCACATCCACAATATCCCTTGATAATCTACTAATAGATTTAACTAAGATATAGTCAATTTCACCTTTAGATGCTTTCTTTAGCATTTTATCAAGACCTATTCTTCCTTCTCTTCTTAATCCACTTTTCCCAACATCATAAAAGACACCTGCAAAAATTCAATCTGGATTTACTGATATCATATTTGTGTAATAATCTATTTGCCATTGCAAGCTTTCTCTTTGAATCCTGTTTAAAGTACTAACCCTGCAATATGCTGAAACTTTTATTTTCTTGTATTCTGGTAATTTAGCTGGTATAAATATAACTTTCTTCATAGTATAGCTCTCCAATATCTGTATAAAATGGCTAATCCATATATTTTGTATAAAAAAAAGATATGAAAGCTCTAACTCTCACATCCTTAATTCTACCTCATCTACTTTGATATCTCTTATAATTTAACCATTTTTAAGTTGTAACAGGATTATGGATTCCACATGCCTTGAGGTGACAATAAAGATGTCACTTGGACCTATTAAGCCCTTGGTGGTTGAATATATTCCAAGTATAGATATTTCTGCAGTATTATGATACCCTTTATAGAACGTCTTACTTATTCTTTAACTTTATCCCTAATAAACTCCACAGCTTAATTGCCGAAGTTTCTATATCCTCCCACGAGATATCATTAGCATAGGTATTTTTTCTTTGATATCTTTTCCAGTGATTATATGAGGAAGCATCTGAAAACACTTCTCTTAAGATAAGTTCACCATCATTTAATAAATTATAACTTCCTCTTTTCTTTGCTGTAGCTATTAATGCTTTCGCTAATAATTCATTATCTATACAATGATTTTGCAGCTTCAACAAGATATAAATATCATAGAAGTCTCTCATTCTTGTATTTGCAATACCTCTTGAGATAATCGTTTCAACTTTTTCAGCTAATACTGTTTCTATATTATATGCAAGAATATTGATTGTCCTATTTTCTAACAATAAATCAAAGGAATAAACAACCTCTTTAGGTGTAATCTCATCTCCTGTTGTAATGTCTACTTTCAATGGTATTCTAGCATTATCCATTAGCGCCTCTAGAGAAACCCTAAAACCATTATATCCGTCTTCATCCCTAATCACTTCTATTTTTATAAATACTATTTGAACCCCATCGTTTATTGGAACAGACAAAATAGAATCAAAGGCTTCCTTAATTGATTTTTCTGTTACAGGATAGGACTTTATTGTTGCATCCATGTCTATGGTAGATCTCATATCTATACCAACTAGGGCGGCTATTAACATACCACCTTTTAAAATAAACTTATCTTTGAATTCAGAGAGAGATATTCTTTCAAGTAGCCTTTCAAGCATATAGTTTCTTAGTAGAATTTGTGCATTTATATCTTTTTCTTTAGACAAATTCCTAATTAAATCTTTTAATTGTCTTGATGTTTTCATAGCAGAATCTCCATATAGTTTCTAATAACATTTTGAACATCCAACTCATTGGCATATCTTAATAATAAAGGTATATTCCTATCTCGACTATCTATATATCTTTTTATTCCCTCATTTAAAATTGCAGTATCCATATTATTTCGATTTCGAATAATGTCACAGATAGTTCTTTCCCTATCATATACTTTAATAGGCCTTCCATAGGTTGTTTTTAATTCAATAACCCCCATTTTAAAAACCTCTTTTTTCACTGTATAAACTCTTATTCCCTCATCTCTTAGATTTGATCCATTGTATCCTCTGGGTACAGTTACTGACCATTCAAATGGATCTCTATCTGTTAACTCATGAAGATACAATGCTGTTTCATGAGAAAAGATTATTCTCTTACTTCTAGCTTGAAGTCTATACAGCTCATCGTCAAATGCATCTGATGTTAAGTATACTCCATGTGCGACTCTTTCAAGTTTCCCTTCTCTTGTAAATTCTGTTAAATAATATCTTGGAATACCTTGTTCTTCCACTTCTCTTGTAGTAATTAAACCATCTTTTCCATCTATTAATTTTTCTAAACTTTCTTTATAGTCCATAATAACAACCTCTTTTTCTTTTATGCTTTAATTATACACCAATGTAGCATAAATGCAAATACTACTTCCTATTTATCTAAACTATATCCTCTTTCTATTTTAAAACATGAAAAATTGCGAAGTTTATTTAGTCTTTACTTGACTAAAACTTCGCACTTTAGTTTCACGTTTAGTTTTTATTTTAAAAAATAAATACATTAAGATTTTATATAAATCTCAATGCATTTATCATTTGATAATTTAGTTTTTTCTTACTCGTTAGATGAACTATATAAATGATGTGACATATGTCCCATAAGATAATGCTCATAATTTATGCTGAACACTCTCAACAATATTACCGTTTATGTCGTAAATAGTTAAACTACCAACATTGTTAGGTACAATAAATACAAAAGGTTTTTCACTATCAATCTTAATTGTTTGAATTTCATTTCCATCGTCAATCTCTACTTTGCTCACTTGTTGCTTATTCATTGAAATAAATGCACGCTCATTGTATCCTTCAATATGTATTTCAGCAATATACCTTTCTGTTTCAATAATAGAGCCACCACCTCTAAAAAAATATCCAAATGAAAGGCCAGGGCGATTCACATAAATTGAATATATATGGTCTGCAAGGTCATCAGAGTAAAAAATCATCGCAGACATAGTTTCTGTAGTATCTTTAGCAACATTCCAAGTAGCTTCAATCTTATGAGAATAACGAGCATCATTTTAGATATTTGATTTGCTTATCCCTATATCGTTATTAAAATATAAAAAGCAAACAGCTATTAGTATTACCACTATAGGAGAACCAAGATATTTTATAAGTTTTTTCATGTCGCCACTCCTTTTATCAAAAAAAAATACTTTACTTCTCGTAAATCTACTGACACGACCCATCATATTAAATAACTTTACCTAATAATAGTATACTATTTATAGTATTTAATGGAAAGCTTTAGTATATAATTCACCTGCAATATCAATCAAACTTAACTATTTACTCCTGAAATATCCCCGATTATTCAATGTCATCTGTCAAATCCCCTATTTTAAAGGGTCAAAAAACGGTGTTTTTTCACAGATTTTTGACCCAAATTTCGTCATCAAACCACTATATGTTGCGGTCAAATCCTATTGTTTTTCCTTCAAACCACAATACGTCATCAGAATTATACTCTCCACATGCCTTGAGAGTACAATAATGATGTCGTTGGGAGATAATATCCCCTTGGTGGACAAGTCATTTCTGATTTAGCTATAATTTATTATCCAGTTTAATAAATCTTCATCATCTATTGATCCATCTGCAAGGCCTAATCCTAAGGTAATCAATTCTTCATCTGTACAAGTAACTTCAACCCCATTTATTTCTAAGAATGTTATCATCACTAAAATTCCAATCCTTTTGTTCCCATCTATAAAAGGATGGTTCTTGATTAGAAAATATCCTAATTTAGCTGCCTTTGCTTTGATCGTTTTATAAATATATTCTCCATCGAAGGTTTGAAATGGTGCATTTAATGCAGATTCTAGTAACCCTTCATCCTTAACTCCATCGATCCCACCAGTTTGATTTATCAGTATGCTATGAATTTTTATTACTTGCTCTTTACTAAGCCTTTTCATTTTGCTAATTCCTCAAAGGCTTTCATGTGTTTAGAAAGAATCTTTTTAGCTACTTCATCAACTTCCATTTCCCCAGCTATCTCTTCTTTTTCTAATTGACTATATTCTATTAAGACATAGCGAGGCTTATTATTTTTTAGTATCACTGCTGCCCCATTTTCATCAACCATTCTTGCTACTTTAGAAAAATTTTGATTAGCTTCTGATATTGAAACTAAATTATTTATATTAATGTTCATAAAATCATCTCCTATCTATTAATATTATACCCTATTAATTAGGATAAATTCAACCTAAATTATTTCTTTTAATGACTATGCCTCTTCTTCTTGGCTAGAAATTCGGAACCATAAGCATTGAAGCCCTAGTCCCACTTACAAAGTAAATGGTGACAGGTCTCATGTCAGGAATGTCCAAGAACTCAACCGTAGAGAGAAGTGATTGGATACATTCTACGGCTCTTGTTCTATTCCTTCCAAGGATGTACCATACATAAATAGTTTTGACATTTTTTTCATCCTTTTTATTTTTAGGCATAATAAAATGACGAAGTTTATTTGTTCTTTATCAACCTAAACTTTGCCAGCTTGTTATCTCTATTTAATTTTAATCTATAATTTCCATTTAAGTTTATATAATCGTTATTTCTTAATTGTTAGTTGCACATAAGATAAAACTTTGTGTCGTAGTTCTAGGCAGTTGGACAGAGTCGTCCACCCCTCTACAATATAGGGTATATCTCATTTTATTGGGGGCAGTCGTCCCTGCCCCTATCTGCCCTCAATCAATATATCATATTAAATTAATAAGACAATCATTATATTTGGAATTAAATAATCTTATGAGAAATCACGTCACCAAGATTATTCCCCGCAATTATAATGGCGATTGCTATATTAATTTGATTTTCATTTTAAAAATTTTTCATTTCATTTGCCTCCATTATGTAATATTTTTAATACACTGTTTCATCATTATCTATAACAAAATCACTTAGAGCATTTGCTAACTTTTCTATCTCTATATAATCTAAGATATCTGGAGTGTCTATTGGCTTATGAATCCAATTAAGCCAACCTTCTTGAGTAATGCAAATATTGGCCTTTTCAGCCTTCTCAAAACTTCAATGGTCACTTGCAATTGGTCGTTCAAATTCAGCAAAACCTATGCCACTTTTCTCCATAGAATTTTTAACATCTTCATATAATTCTACTGAATATTCACTATCATTAGGAAACATAACAGCACCACCATCTTTAGCACCTATAGAGTCTATATTAATATTATACATGTTTTCATACCATGACTGTGATTTCGCCTGATTGACAAAAGCAGTGCTTCCAACATATAATTGTTCCTCTCCATTAAATGCACAAAAAACTATATTTGATTCAAAAGGTTTTTCCTCTGATACTAGCTTTAAATTTTCTGCTATTTTTATTAAAGCCGCTACCCCTGATGCGTTATCCATTGCACTTCTATATATCTCTCCCTCTCTAATTCCTCGTCCATCAAAGTGAGCTCATATTATAATTGCCTTTTTACTATCTTTACCTTTGATATAACCAACTATATTGTGGGCAGTTTCAGAAGTGTCATAATCTTCTCGATTAATAACATCCTCTTTAGTGTATGGTTGAAAATAACTATCTTTTGATAATGGATCTAGTCCAATTTTATCGAAAATATCTGCTATATATTCCCCAGCCTTCTGGTTCACTTCTGAAAAAGTCTGTCTTCCTTAAAATTCATCTGAACATAAAGTCGTCACAATTTCTTCTATCGTAGGTAAGTCTATTGAAGATTTAACTTCAGAAACTTGCTCATTACCTCCAGTCAAAATTTCTAGTTCTAATTCTTTAGTTGTTATTTCAAGCATTTCTTTCTCAGTATTAGCTGTTTTTTCACTGCATCCGACTAAGAATGTGATTAGAAAAATCACGAATAACAAACACATTAGTTTTTTCATGTTAGATATCCCACCCTGAATATTATTTCTAATAAAATACAGAACTCCTTCTTTTATACGTTATAATATGATAAATACTGTAGTCTTGTAAAAAACTTGACCACCTTAACCCATTATAACATCTAACTTTATCAACTCTAACCAAAGTATTCCATTAGTTTATGTTCTATTGGCATATAACCCAACAGTTACAAATATTATAGCTATAAAAATATTTAATCCTATTTTAGGTTCAAGACCATACCTTAATCTAAACAGATAAAAGTCTCCAAGAGCTTTCCAATTAGGCATCCAATTTAGTAGATAATATAGTATTGGAACTAAATATGCCCCTATTAAATTAGAACTAATACTAAATGCAAAAAAACCCAACGACCCTAACAATAACCCTAGTGAAAATGATTGAAAGAAATATAATCCCATTTCCACTTGCGAGTCTGTAACTTTTATCAATGCAATGAATAAAAAGGTAAGTATTCCATAGATAAATATTCTTAATATTAGCCTTAATGAATAAGTTGAAAGCATACTTGTTGATTTAGAGCGTATAACATCCCCTATTCCATAATCCATTTCATATTGAAAGCATGGAGAAATTAATATTATTCCTATTAGTGGTAAAAATCTTTCCACAATCATAATCACTATATCCTTCTTTAACTCCACTAGTCCAAATAGCACAAATATTAATAAATACACAATAAAAGAGGTAATGATTGGACTATAGATATGATGTTTAATCTCATTGCTTATTATTTTTCTTGCTACTTCCACTATAAATCTCCCCTTTTCTCTTTTTATTGTATATTTTTATAGATATTAAAACTAGAATAGCACTTATAGCTATATAAATTCCACGATTCAATAGGACTTGATTAATATTATTTAGATAAACTTGCGTATTTCCTAAAATGTTGTGTCTTAGGATTAACTGAAATCCATATCCTCCTTGCATGTTAGCTTCGCTTCCAAACATGGTTATAAACCACCAGCCTAGCATAACTATAATTCCTACAGGAGAATTTGTTAATATTGTTGTAAATGTACCTACTGACAAAACTACCATTAAAGTTGGTATTAACCAAAGGAAAGAATATTTATAAAAGGCAAAGGGGTCAGTATTTTCTATTCCATTTATCTTTATAATCTTTATATTATAGAAAGTTGCGATAAGAATAATAATCGATGTAATTAATATAAGCATAGCAAAAAATCTTGATAATATAAGTTTGGATGAAGATACTTCTTTTGAATACAGTGTATGACTTATATTTGTTTTTCTGTCCTGATACCAAAATGATACTACTAAAAATATAGGTAAAAATCCAACTGCTATTCCTGCATAATCACAAAACAGCCTTGCAAAAGCACCTGTTATTTTATCTTTGTAAATCATATCGTTATACCCCTGTAAAGCTTCTTCATAGCTCTTAGGAGTTCTCCCAAACCTTGAAGCAATTAGTTTTTTTGAATAGGGACTGCCTCCTCCAAGTAATTGATCTATTTTATCCATTAAATTTAAGTAATCATTATCAACTATATTGTTTTTACTGGAATTTACGATTTCATTCATCTCTTCAGTGAACAATACCTTATCGCCTTCCATGGCACTATGGCTAGATTCAGAAAAACTTTGAATAGATTTAATGTTTTCAATTGACATGCCTGTTAAGGCTGATAAAAGCTTCTCCATTGCCTCATTTTTTTCTGTATTCAATTCTATATTTCTATAAAATCCATAAGGATAAGTAGTATATCTATTGTTTGAGTACTCTACTAATAAATTTACTAAGGATTGCTGACGAATGACACTCATATCCTCTGTGATAGATGTTCCATAACTTTCTTGTCCTGGAGCTGGTTTTTTTATTACCCACCCAGATGTATCCCCTGAAAATTGAGAGTTAATAAAAATAAATAGCATTATGCTAACAATCCAAAAGAATGGATTTTTTAAACATCGTCTCATTTCCAATGTAAGTAATCTCATTATTTGGTCCCTCCTATATCATAGAGTAAGTTCAAATATCCATCTTCAATAGTAGGATTTACTGGTATAAAATTGTCATCTTGTTTTCCTTTAAAAAGCAACTTCATTTCTGCGTAATCTCCATAATCCTTTTGTGCAGTTATTATATATCTATTCTTATAGTCATGAACTTGAGATTTTGGTACTTTTACCTCATAGGTAAATCCTTTAGCAGAATCTACTATTTCTTTTGTGGTTCCATTAAATATGATTCTTCCATTGTTTAAAACGGATAATCGACTACAGGTCATTTCTATATCTCCAACGATATGAGTAGATAAAATAACTATCTTATCTTCGGCTAAATTAGACAATAGATTCCTAAATCGAATTCTTTCTTCAGGATCAAGTCCAGCTGTAGGTTCGTCTACAATTAATACCTTTGGATTATGAAGTATAGCTTGAGCAATACCTAATCTTCTTTTCATCCCTCCAGATAAAGCCTTTACCTTCAAATTCCTGTCCTCTTTAAGATTTACAATTTCCAGAACCTCTTCTATTCTCTCCCTCAACACTCTAGACTTCATTTCTGATAAAGTCCCTAAATAGTCCAAAGCCTCATCTACTTTCATATTAGGATACATATTAAATTCCTGTGGTAAATACCCAATTATAGAGCGTATATCTTTTTTGTTCTCACTTGAAATACCACATATGCTTATTTCCCCTGATTTGATAGGAACTAACCCAACTAATGCCTTCATCAAGGTAGATTTGCCAGCTCCATTTCTTCCTAAAAGACCAAACATACCCCTATCTATTGTTAGAGATACATCAAATAATACTTGTTTATTTCCATAGTTAACATTTAAATTTTCTATTTCAATTCTTTCTGACATAAAAATACACTCTCCTTTTCTTAAGAAGAGTGTAACAAATAATTTTCAATTCTTTTTCAAGTTCTATAAATTAATTGCCATTTCTACCAATGCTCCATTATTGTGATTCTTAATTATTAAATCTCCACCATGTCTCTCCAGTATATGTTTTGTTATATTTAGCCCTAATCCCATATTTCCAGGCTGTGGATTCTCTGAATAAAATTTTTGAGTTGCATACTTAAGAGCTTCCCCACTAAATCCTTTGCCATCATCATGGATAGATATTAACATTTTTTTATCCTTTACTCCTATATCTATATAGATATTTGTATTTGCATGGGTTAATGCATTATTTAATACATTCTCAAATCCTTCTTCTATGTGATGTGTATCAATATTAATGATTATATCTTCTTTAGGAGTAATCCAATGGATATGTTTATTGGAGTTTAACATTTTAGCATTATTCTTTAATGTTTCAATAAAACCCAAAATATGAATAGACTTTTTATTTATTCTTAATTGATCCATAGACTGTAAATAATTAACACGGTCCAAATATTTTTCTATCCGAATTAAATTATTCTTTATAGACTGTATAGTTTCTGATTTTATATTGTTATCATTTTCTATATCTATCATTTCTAATATATCTACGTTGCCCTTTACTATAGTTAGAGGATTTTTCATATCATGGCTCATAGATGACACCATGTGATTAAAAGCATCGTATTGATTCCAAACCTTAATCTTTTCTTCCTGTAGGCTTTTCATCTCATTGGTAATCTTTTTACATGCAAAAATAAGCTCATTGTCTCCATTAGGTATATCATTAATATTATCTTCTCTAATATTACAAATATAATCAACTGGCTCCCGTAATTTATGTATATAATATATATAAAATCCAAATATAGAGAATAATATACTATGGATAACAACAGCAAGGTCTTTATAAAACAGCAGTGCTCTATCCAAATATGCTCTTAAGGCAGATAAATTCTGTTCATATGGAATATAATATTCTTTTCCCTCTATAATATCTTTTCTAACATATTCATTTATAGTTTCAATCTCATAGTTTTCAACCAATACTAAATTTATCTTAGCAAGAATAATTCCTAGCATTAAAAATATTAATAAGTAAATGATAAAACTCTTTTTCAAACTCCATTTTGATGAAAGACTTTTTAGCCAACCCATTTGTAACCTACTCCCCAAACAGTTTGTATATATTCTTTATCTGTAACCCCTAATATCTTAGACCGAATTTTTCGAATGTGCTCAGCTACTACAGAATTATCTCCCATTGCCTCATAGCCCCATAAGGAGCTATATATCTTCTCACGGTCAAAAATCATGTTAGGATGCGATGAAAGTAGCTCAATGATATCAAATTCCGTCTTAGTGAAAATTATTTCTTTCTCTTTGTAATGAACAGTTCTTGAGCTATAGTCAATTATAAGTTGTGATGATTTATTATCTGCTACTATTCCTTTTCGTTCTTCTCTTTGCAAATGAGAGTAGACTCGGGCATATAACTCATTTAAGGAAAATGGCTTTACAATATAGTCATCTCCACCTATCATTAATCCCTTAACTCTATCGGTTTCAGAACCTCTTGCAGTTAAAAATAATATCGGGGAAGTTGTTTTATTACGAATCCCTTTACATACTCCAAATCCATCAATCCCTGGCATATTTATATCTAAAAGTATGATATCAGGATTTTCTTCTAACTTGTCCAAAATTCCTTCACCGCTATATGCTTCAATAGTATCAAAGTCCTTTAGCCTGAAAAAATTCCTCAGCATATTTACCATATCTAATTCATCATCAATAATTAAAATTTTCTTTTTCATATATATCACCAGTTTAATTATATCTTATAAATTCCAATATTTTATCAACTTAATCTATTTTAAATATTTCTTTGTTCATAAAAATATCCACTACTGATATGAGTTATAGTCTGTACATCAATGTAACCCCATTAAAGTAAATACAAGAATGCCAAAACTAACACAAGCCCAAATGGTATATTTTGATATTGTTTTATCATTTTGTGCTTTGATTGCCTTTATTAAAAATGCGGAAAGGCTATACCCATTATAATAGTTATCAATTTTATGAAATCTATCACAGTAATATACCTCCTGTTATTTAAATAATCTTGGTGGCACAGTTTAACACTGATGCGACGTTAAATATAAAGAATGTACGTCAACTATCGAATTTTATATAATAAAACTTTTTTCCATCTAAATTTAGTAATCCTATGCTGTAGTTACCAGTATATATATCTATTTCTTCCTCTTTTAAATACTCTTTTTTATTTCCAAACCTATCTATATATATCCAATAACCATTTTCTATATTATTTATAGATAACCTTGTAGCTAAATCTGAGTTATAGCTATTACTTCCAAATAATATAGTATTTAGTTCATTTGGTATGGGTGTTTTAATCCAATGGTCTTTTGGGTCTTTTAATAATTTTTCTATATCTTTATCGTTTAATTCTGCCCTTCCCAAAGCTATTCCATCACCGAAGAAACCACCATGACTATCTACATAATAAAAATCTAAGGTATATGGTATTTGTATTTCTAAATCTTTGGCAATCTTTCTATTAACCTTTGTCTTATTAAGAAATACTCCACTAAATATTATTAACAAAATTAGACCAATAGTAATATGTTTTTTATACTTCATATTTTCACATCCCTTTAGTTTCGCATTTTTCTACAAATGTTCATCTATAGTATATAATTCACCTACCATTTTATCAACCAGAATTAACCACTTACTCTTCAAATATCTCCAATTATCCAATGTCATCTGTCAAATGGCCTATTTTAAAGGGTCAAAAAACGGTGTTTTTTCACAGATTTTTGACCCAAATTTCGTCATCAAACCACTATATGTTGCGGTCAAACCCTATTATTCCTTATCAAAACCACAATACGTCATCAGAATTGCTGCCTTAACGTGCCTTGAGAGGATAATAATGATGTCGTAAGTATCTAGTACCCCCTTGGTGGAAGGGTATGTTCCCAACATCTAGACAAGAATCTTCCTGTTAAATTGAGATCTACTTTTTCGTCAATAAGTTAATAACTCCTGTTATGTAAATTTTAGATCTTGTTTTCCATTATAGGATAATAAATGTCATACACCCTATAAATGCCAATAAAAATGCATACACTACC
>NZ_PPXX01000079.1 GCF_021655075.1 Clostridium sp. Cult2 | reverse complement strand
TGATGAAGGGAGAATACCTTCTTCTATTATCGGATAAGAAAGTTATAAATGAAAGATGAGTAGTCATAGTGACTATATCATAATTATACAAGGAGTGATATTATATGTATAAATATAAAGGAGTAAAATTAAATATAGTTCAGGGAGATATTACAAAGATGGAAGTAGATGCTGTTGTCAATGCTGCCAATAACACATTATTAGGCGGTGGAGGTGTGGATGGAGCAATCCATAGGGCAGGAGGGCCTATTATATTAGAACAGTGCAAAAAGATAGGAGGTTGTCCTACTGGGGAAGCCAGGATTACAACAGCAGGAAATATGGCTAGTAAATATGTAATCCACACAGTTGGTCCTGTGTACAAGGATGGTACAAAAGGAGAAGAAAAACTATTATATAATGCTTATTATAATTCACTTAAGTTGGCTAAGGAATATAATCTAAAGACAGTAGCTTTTCCAGCCATATCTACTGGTGTATATAATTATCCAAAATTAGAGGCAGGTAATATTGCAACGAAGGCGGTAATGGATTTTATAGATGATGAAGGCAGTATAGAGGAAGTATATTTTGTATTATTTAGCAAGGATAATTACCAATTATACAAGGATATACTGGAAAAAAAGTTTATTGAAGAGCAATAAAGAGATAAACGTTTCTCCTAAACCATTAAGGATATGGATGCCATTTTTTGAGGTTGACTTTTTAATATAGATGATATAATATCGAATAAGGTTTCGAAATCTATACAAAGGATGTGTTCAAAATTTTTGCTGAGACACATAGAATTATTGGAAACAATATTTATGAGAAGATATATGATATTTATGGTATAGAATTAGATAAGGATAAATTATTATGGGGTTCAGTGGCTCCTGATGTATTGCCCCAATTTAAACTTCGTAGGCATTATCAAAGGGAAAGTTTAAATTACGTGGTCAATGAGATAATAAAATTGATATTTATCTGTAGATATATAGAGTTTAATTCAAAGATAGATCCTTTAGCAATTAAAATATTGAGTAAAAGAATTGGCATCATATCCCATTATCTAAGCGATTATGTTTGTCTCCCACATGCTGAGAGATGGACTTTTACAAATAGTATGTTGAAGCATATTAATTATGAATCCAAATTAAATGACTATTCCATTTACCATGATTTTAAGAAAAATGTTATTAATGTAGAGGACATGGATATTTTTCAAGAAAAGGTAATCAAACTTAAACCCATAGTTAAAAAATATATAGAAGATGTAGTTGAGGAATATTCATTTAAGACTGGATACGAAAATGATTTGAATTTTGCTCTATCCTTAAACTTAAAAATTTCTTATTTTATAATCGATACCGTAAAAGCATATACGGAAGACGCATATAGAGATTTTGCATTTGAATTTTAATCCTTCTTATCCTCTGATAGGGAGGATTTTTTGTAGCGTTTAGCATAATATAAATTACCTAACATATTATTAGTAGATGACATGGATGAGGAGTTGATGGTTTTGAAAAGATATAGGTTTATATCTTTTTTAGCAGTGTTCTTAATATTTAGCATGGTTTTAACTGGTTGTACTGTTGAAATTGCAACTAAAGCAGAGAATCCAAAGGATTATAAGGATAAGCTAATAGTCCATTTTATAGATGTAGGCCAAGGAGATAGCACTTTTATTCAATTTCCCAATGGAGAAACATCTTTAATAGATGGTGGAAGTAGACAATATGGGGAAAGAGTAGTAAACTATATAAAAGATTTAGGAATAGAAAAAATAGATTATTTAATTGGAACTCACCCTCATGAAGACCATATAGGAGGATTACCTGAGGTAGTGAGAAACTTTAAAATCGGTAAGGTATATATGCCAAATAGGACTGCTAATACCCGTATATTTGAAGAATTGCTTTTAGAGGTTGATAGCCAGGATTTGAAAATCCATTTAGCTAAGGCAAAGGATTATATAATAGATGACGAACAGCTGAAGTATTATATTTTAGCACCTAATAGAGATGATTATTCCGAAACAAATGATTTTTCTATAGTTACTAAAATAGAATATATGAAAAATTCTTTTATTATAGCAGGAGATGCTGAAGAAAGTTCTGAACTGGATATGATAAAAAACAGTACCAACCTTAAATCGGATGTGCTTAGAATAGCTCATCATGGTGGTAGAACTTCATCCAATGAAAAGTTTTTGGAAAAGGTAAATCCAAAATATTCTATAATAAGTGTAGGGAGTGATAACTCCTATGGACATCCTCATAGGGAAACCTTAAACAGGTTGAAGGAAATAGACACTTATATTATGCGTACAGATGAATTAGGAAATATTGTTTTGGTTTCAGATGGGAATGAATTGACTCATTTAGGGGAAGCTACAGAAAAGAGTAGTACTCAAATAGAATATCTAGGCAACAAGAACACTAAAGTATACCATAGTAAGGATTGTAATTCATTGCCTAAAGAGGAGAATCAAATTATTTTTAAGTCCATGAAAGAAGCGGAGGAAAATGGGTATAAACCTCATGATAAATGTGTTAAACAGGGGGAGATTAAGTGAAAGGTATAGTTGATAGATTTGAGGAGGATAAGGTATTAATAGAAATAGAAAGTGATGGGGGCATATTAAGATTTGACAAGGAACTGTTTCCTCATAATTTAAAAGAAGGAGATGTTGTTGAATACGTTGATGATAAATTTATTATAAATGATGAAGAGACAGAGGAGAGAAAAAAATATATAAATAATCTATTCAACTCCTTAATTGATAAAAAAGAATAAATCTATGTCAATAGTCAGTGAAAATGTCATATAAAAGAACTTAATTTTATTCAATGAAAGTGTCATTTTTAGAATGAAAAACTATTGATGAGTATTGCATTT
>NZ_PPXX01000078.1 GCF_021655075.1 Clostridium sp. Cult2 | reverse complement strand
AATATAATAATAGAAAATATGAATATTAATATAGTATAATCTACTATTTTTCCAAATAAATTGATATGCCTAGCCCTAATTTTTTTTCTTTTTATGCAGTTAATCGAAAATGCTATTCCTATTGAAGCAATAGAAACTATGCCTGGAATAATAAATAAATTTTGAGGCAAAATCCCTAATATGGAGAACAAAAATCCTTGTATTCCATATTCATTAACAAGAAAGCCAACTGTAAATCCTAGGGCAAAACCTCTAAACATAATGGTAATTGGAATAATAGGAATGCCTATATATATCATACCCGATATCCATATTACTCCAACAGTTTTAAAATTATCAATTATTGATTGTTTCAGTATGGAAATACTGGTGAATTTATTACTATCAATAGCTTGAAAAAAAGAATTTAAAAATATCATTATATCATTTTTTTGATTAAAATCTAATACTTTTATTGTAATGGAGCCAATTATTATTCCTATAGCAAAAAGAATAATTATTAGAAAATAAATTATAAAATTATCCTGAAATTGTTTGAATAACCATCTTTTAATATTATTAGGCAATGAAAATCCTCCCTTCAATTGATACAAGCCTATATGAAATAATATGCTTTAAAGGAGGATATTATCACTACCTTATCTTTTACGATTAATATACTTTTCTGCAAAAAATATGCTAATTATTGTTTTACTATCATTTATTTCCCCTCTATTTATCATCTTAATTAGATTATCAATCTTAATTTTTTTAATTTCTATATATTCATTTTCATCCGGATTCTTCTCTCCAGGTTGTAACCCAGTAGCCAAAAATAAATATATCTTTTCAGTAGAAAATCCAGGCGAAGTATAGAACTCAAAGATATATTCCATATTGTTGGCAATATACCCTGTCTCTTCAATTAATTCTCTATAGGCTGTTTCTTTAGGCTCTTCATTTATTTCAATTTTTCCTGCTGGTATTTCTAAAAGAGGTTTTTCAACAGGTTTTCTAAATTGCTCTACCAATATTATAGAACCATCCTCTGTAATAGGTACTATTCCAACAGAACCTGGATGCTCAACAATTTCTCTTTTTGAATATTTCTTATCCGGTAATTCAACAGTGTCTATTCTTAAATTGACTATTTTTCCTTCATAAATTTTGTCAGATTTCATAGTCTTCTCTTCATAACTCATAAAAAACCATTCCTCCCCTATTTTAACCCTTTAACAATATAAGATGCTACTGCACCTAAAGTTTTAAAAAATTCTTTATCTTCTTCATAACCTCTCCCCATAGTTGTAATCTTTAAATTATAGTAATCCATAGCTTCTTGAATTCCATTTCCATCATAATAAATAATTTCGTACTTATTGTGATAGTTAAGCCTTTCAATTTGGTTTTTTAATAGACTATTTTTATCTTCATCTAATATTGGTATAATTACTTTTCCTGTAGTCTTGGCAATTTCCGACAATACAGTCCTAGTATGATGACTTATTCCAAAATGTCTTTTTCTTGAATCTTTAAAACTAATTCTTGGTACTATAATAGCTTCCCCTCCCAAAGTATTAACTGCATCAATAATTTGTCCTTGTTCTATTCCACTAAATCCATATTTAGTACCCGTTCCAACTATTCCAGGACCCATTGTTACAATGGTCACATCCCCTTTTAAAATCTTTTTAGCAGCTATCAAGCCTGTATAAATATTGGTACACTCTAAATCGCCACCAAAAGCATGGCCTATAGTAATGGTTTTATTTATTAATTTCTTATTTAATAGTTCCCTAACAGTCTTGCTAAAATGTATTGGTAAAGAACCACCATCTGTCATTAAATAATTAATTTTAATACTATTATCAAGCCATTTTAACATGGCAACAATTGGGGCCAACATACTATGTAATGTACCAATAACAACCCTATGATTGTCTAACGATTTGAAATTATTAAATACATCATGATATTCGCTATCTTCTTCCTCAGCTGCTAAACATCTTATTTGATGGGGAGTATATCTTAACTTCATAATATGTCCTTTGCCTTCAAGGTTTTTAGACTGATTGCTAAAATTAAATATTACAAAATGGGTTCCTCCAGTTCCTAGAGATAATTCAACAGCAGTAGTGTTGACTATAACAATATCTCCTACTCTAATGATGCCCGTCAAATCATCATAGTTAATTGCCTTTGCAGTTGTATTATCCAAGTTAACCTTAACCCAAGATACATGCTGATACACTTCTTCTATTTCTATTACTGTGGCTTTTCTGTAGCTTAACAGTTTAATCCCTCCTATCGGCCTAAGTCGTCTATAAATTTTAATATTTTATTGTTTTCAATTATATTTGAAAAGGATAACTTTTCAGCTAGTACATGTATTGTTATTAGCAAAACTAGATATATAATCTTAATAATCAAATTATGTGTATAAGCACAATATACACCTAAAGTAATGCCTATTACATTTGAGCCTACATCCCCCATCATAGATTTTGCTTTTAAATCTAAGGGAAAATATACAACCAAGATACCATAAAAGGAATATAGTATAAAATTATACTCCTTAACAACACTAGTTACTAACATTATTATTGAAATAATTATAAATACTTTAATAGAGCGACCTGGTCTTAAATCAAATAAGTTAATTAAATTTGTAAACAAAGAAATTATTAAAGTATTTACAAAAATTGCAAAAAAATTTTCACTTAATATTATTGAAATAATTAATGCAATAAAAAATCCAACTCCAGCTTTTATTCCTCCTGTAGTAAGTTCTCCTCCAATGAAAGATTTTATATGCCCTTTAAAACCTTTAACATTTTTATCTCCAATTAGATCATCTAATAATCCTGCCAATCCCATTAATGTTAAAGAAAATAAATAAAAAATAATATAATCAATATTATCTCCTGTTATTAACAAAATAATAGAAACACTAATTATCTGTACCAATACAAAGGATAAACCCATAGGAATAGGAATATTTTCACCTTTATAATTTGGACTAACTGAATTGTTTTTTAACAGCATATTATAAATCATAGGAATACCAATATAGGATAGTACTATGCTTATAAAAATGCTAAGTATATTTATAAATCCCATTCAATTTCACCTTCTAAAAAACATAACGATTAAAGTTTTAAGTATGTCTAAAAATTGCTTTCCCCTATGTTTAAACCCTTTCAGTGATCTATCGGTATATCTATGAGTCATATTAACTGGTATTTCCTTAAAAGTATAACCATTCTCTAAAGCTTGTATAGTCATAGCTACCTCAATGCCATAGCGGTTAGGAATATATTCCATAGATTCCATAATCTCCTTTTTATATATCCTTTGACCAGAAAGGGAAGTATTGATTTCCTTTTTAGTATAAAAATAAACTCCTTTTTTAGCTAACGCCTTTACTAGGCCAAATCCACCCTTAATACTAGTTTCTACAGAAGCTTTTGAAAACTTAGCTATTGTAAAATCCACTTCATTCGATATTACAGGGTATATTAGTTTTTCAACTTCTACACTCGTTTGCCCTAAATCCCCATCAACAAACCCAATATAATCATAATTTTTCTCTTCTATTGCCTTTCTCATTGCATAACCTTTACCTCTATTTTCAGGAAGTGTAATTATTGATACATCTAACTTTTCTATTACTTCAGCAGTATTGTCTGTAGAACCATCATTTACAATTACTATTTCATCAATTAATTCTATAGTCTTTAATCCTATTATTGTATCAACAATTTTATCAGCTTCATTATATACAGGTACCACTATGATTAACCGTCTCTTATTCATACTATCTCTCCTTAGAATATTCTAACATTGGCAAATTTGATTTAGGAGTTAACTCTTCTGCTGTTGGTTTTACACCATAATGACCTGGTCTACCTTCCATGGCTAAAACAAGAGATACCTTCCCTATATTTGTGTTTACATTGTCAACAGTACTAATTCTAAAATTTTTGTAGTCTTCCATATATGAAAAAATAGTACTTTCTTTTTCAACACCTATGATTGATTTTTCTAAAGCTTTCGTCGTATCTATTATTACTTTATCTACTAAAGTCAATCTAGCCTGATCCTCTTTATTACCACCTCCAGCTAGTATTATATAGTCAACAGGTTGATTAATAAGGCCTACAACGTCAATAAAATCTTTTTTCATTAGCATTGATATCAATTCGGTTTCTTCTCCATTGATTACAGATGTAGTTAATTCCATAAGACAATTAGATATTAAATTATTTTCTGATATTTCTATTTCCAATTCACTGTATATCTCTTTTAATAATTCTTTGTTAGTAATCTTATCAGCAATAGTTGTTACATTGATTACATTTGCACCTGCCACCTCCAAAATTTGCCCAATTCCTGAATACATATAATCAGATTTGGTTTCAATAATCGCTACATTTAGACCATCCAATTTTTTTCTAACTATTTCCTCATAAGTTGAATCGATGAAATATTTATATTTGTCATTTTTTAGTTCCATCTCTTTTAATGATGATTTTAATTGCTGATTTTCATTGGTTAAAAAATCAAATCTTTCTTCTATCTTAGCTGCAATATCTTCTTTTTGTTCAGCAATAAAATTTTGCGCATCAAGAGTAAAACCAATGTATATCCCAATCCCCAGAGCAGCAAAAATTGCAACAATAGATATTACATAGAATTTCATATTTGGTATCATAAATATTCCTCCTCTATAATCCTAACATCATTCTAATTCTGATTTTTAATAGAAGCAACAAGTCTCTTAATAGGGGGTGCATGAAAGTTATCACCAATATTGGGATTAATGCTGCTATTGTAATTCCTACAACATATTTTAGTTTAAATGCACTATGATATAACTTATTTACACCTTTAGCATCAACTAAAATAGAACCCACCTTTAACCTTACTAAAAAAGTACTAGACATTCCACTTCTACCCTTTTCTAAAAAATCAATCATATTGGTATGAGTGCCTACTGCTACAATTAAATCAGCCTCATTATGGTGAGCAAGTAAAAAGGCAATGTCTTCACTGGTCCCAGGTGCTGGAAAAATCCCAGCTTCTAATCCTAAATCTTCAACCCTTTTTAAACCAGGTGCCCTACCATCAGGGTAAGCATGGACTATAATTTCTTTTGCTAATCCTAAGCATTTATCAGATACACTATCCATATCTCCTACTACTATATGAGGAACATATCCAGAATCTAAAAGAGCATCTCCTCCTCCATCTACTCCAATTAATATTGGTTTAACTTCATCTATGTAGGATTTTATGGCCTCTAAATCCATTTTATAATCCCTACCTCTTACTACTACAAGTACATGTTTGCCTTTTATCTGTGTCCTTGTCTTAGGAATAGGAATTTTTCCAGTAACCAATCCTTTTTCTTTTTTAGCATACTCTAGAGTGTTTTCAATAAAACCTTCTAATTCTTTTTCAATATTATCATATCCGATATTTAGTAGTTCTTCAATTTTAGATTTGTCTAACAGCTGACATTCTCCAATTATTTTTTCTTTTTGTACGATATTATTTTCTATAATTTCTAATATATCTCCTTCATCTATTAGATTAAATATATCCTCTTTTGCCTCAAATATGGGTATATTAGCTTCAGATAAAATAGATGGTCCTTGATTTGGATATCTACCACTTATAGTTTTATTAATATTAATCACACATTGGACTTTTTTCTCAGCTAATGAAAGAGCAGCTACTTCATCTAAATCTTTATGATCAATTAATGCAATTTCGCCAAATTTTAATCTATTTACTAATTTTTTTGTTTTTCTATCTTTTTTCACTATTCCTTTAATATACATATTAATCCTCCAACTTATCCCATCTTTATAGTATTCCCAACTATTTATATTCTAATATGTAGCTATCGGATTTATTATATCATAATATTATCCCTTGTGAAAAAAGATATTTAACCCCACAAATTTATAGTTCATTTGTGGGGTTAATGTTTACATATTTCCTTCCATCATTTCCATCTCAAGCCTTAGTTTATCCGCCACCATGGCAATAAATTCTGAGTTGGTAGGTTTCCCTTTATTATTGTTTACAGTATAACCAAATATTTTATCAATAGTATCTACCTTCCCTCTAGTCCAAGCCACTTCAATAGCATGTCTTATAGCCCTTTCTACCCTACTTGGTGTGGTCTTATACTTTTTTGCAATATTAGGATATAATTCTTTGGTCACCGCACCTAACAGTTCCATATCAAATATTACCATAGCTATAGCTTCACGTAAATATATATAACCTTTAATATGAGCAGGTACTCCTATTTCATGAATTATGTTTGTAATCCTTGCTTCTAAGCTTATACCTGAATCCATATTTGATGAACTTGTTGCCTTTGGAATCTGTATATAGTCATTTTTAGTTGAAGTTTGTTTTTTACTATCCTCTCCTGAGATTTGCTTAAGCCTTTTATTAAATACTTTAAAATCAAAAGGTTTTACAACATAATAATTAGCACCTAATTCAATTGCTTTTTGTGTAATTTGGTCTTGTCCTACTGCTGATAAAACTACAATTTTTGGGATTTTTTCTAAATTCAGATTATGAATTGCCTCCAAAACTCCTAATCCATCCAAATGTGGCATAATAATATCCAATATCAAAATATCTGGCTTCAACTCTACAATCTTATCTAAAGCTTCTAACCCATCTTTTGCTATCCCAATTACCTCAAATTCCCCTTCCATAGATAAAAATTTACTTAAAATTTCGCAAAATTCCCGATTGTCATCTACAATCAATATTCTTCTTTTTTCCAATTAAAATACCCCCTGTTTACTATTTATTGGCATATTTATCTATTCGACAAACAATTCTTGTTTCCTTCTATTTTATGAAATTTGTTTATTTTTTTTAATTTTGTATAAAAAAAGATAGGCCTTAGCCTATCAATTGAAATTATTAGCATATTTTTTGTTTATTTGATTATCCGATATTACCTGCTCTAACATCCATTCAATATATATTCCATATCCTTTCGCAGGGTCATTTACAAATACATGGGTTATTGCACCTATTAACTTACCATTTTGAATTATTGGACTTCCACTCATACCTTGAACAATTCCACCAGTTTTTTGTAGTAATCTTTTATCTGTTATTTTAACAGTCATACTTTTTTGATTTGGATATTGCTGTAATTGAGTTTTTATTATTTCAATTTCAAATCTTTCTATCCTATTGTTGTTTATTGTTGTTAATATATGAGCTTTCCCTTCTTTTACTTCTTCTTTAAATCCAATTGGTATAGCTTTTGATTTATTAGATTTAAGAAATTCATCTGCAATTATCCCAAATATTCCATAAGGAGTGTTTTTAGTTATCTCTCCTAATATATTTTCTGTTTCATAAAAAATTCCCCTTATTTCCCCAGGACTTCCTCTTTTCCCTTGTTCAATATTAGCAATTTTTGCGTTGGTTATTTTCCCATATTCCACGTTTAATAGATTTCCAGTATCAATATCTGTTATCCCATGTCCTAATGCTCCAAAAGTTTTACTATTTTCGTCATAAAAGGTTAAAGTCCCTATACCAGCGGTTTTATCCCTTACCCATATACCTAATCTATAACAGTTATCCTGCATACTCTTTATAGGTTTTACTTCTGTCTCAAAATTAATTTTATTTCTTTCTACTACAATCTTAATCTTTTTATCTTGTATCTGGTTTAATAATTCTATTACATGTTCTGCGTCCTTTATTCTTATATCATTTATTTTTAAAATACTATCACCGGTTTTTATTCCAGCTTCTTTAGCTGGATTATATCTTTTACCATCTACTCCAAGGACATCTGTAACTGCTACAACCAAAACACCCTTAGTATTTAATCTAACTCCTAATGCATTACCTCCTGGGACCAACAACTGTCTATTAACGACGTTAACATCTAGTTTTTTAACAGGTATTATACCTAACAGTTTTAACTGGAATTTAGCCTCTCCAGCTTCTATGCCATCTATTTTATAACTCTTTTTAAATCCTTTTGTAGAATTTTGATTATAAGTGGATTGTACTATTGTATCTTCATCATGCAATGCACTTAGAGAAAAGGGAAACAATACATCTATACTTTTATTTTCTCCTTTTGCAATTTTTATTTCAGCAGGATAATATAATATATTCATCATTTGGGTTATATAAAAAAAAGTTAATACTAAAATCAATAAAGTAAATATCTTTCTATATTCTTTATAACTATCCAAAGTACAATCACTCCCCTAAATTTCCCTCTTTCATATTCACCTCCTAAAATAATTTTTAACGTAAATATAATTTAGCCTTTTTTCATCTTATTTATTCTTAAAAAATTTTATTTATTATGTCAGGTAAATTACATATTGGAAAAAATCAAAAAATAAAAAAAGACTCCCAATAATAAATTAATAAGGAGCCTTTATCTATTAAATAACATTTCTATAGTGGTTTTCTATTTATTGGTATTTAATTTTTTTGACATCTCCAACATTTCTTTTGCATGAAGCTTTGTAGTATCTGTTAAATCAACACCTCCTAACAGTCTTGACAACTCATCTATCCTTTCTTCATCCTTTAGCTTCCTAACAATGGTGCTAGTTTTATCTTTAACTGTATCTTTGTAAATCACAAAATGAGTATCTGCTAAAGCTGCAATTTGTGGTAAATGAGAAATACAAATAACTTGATGATTTTTAGATATCATTTTGATTTTTTCCCCTACTATTTGTGCAGTTCTTCCACTAATACCTGTATCTATTTCATCAAAAATCAAAGATGGTATATTATCATAATCTGCAAGTATTCGTTTAAAGGCAAGCATTATTCTAGACATTTCACCACCAGATATTATCTTAGATAATGGCTTTAAATCTTCTCCTTTATTTGTTGAAATTAAGAATTCAATTCTATCCCATCCTTTTCTAGTAAAATAATCTAATTTCTCAAAATTTATATTAAAAACTACATTATTCATATTCAAATCTATTAATTCTTTTGTAATCAAAGTTTCTATGTTTTTACTTAATTTTTTTCTTACTTTTGTTAATTTAGTACAATAAGCTACTAATTCGTTTTTAATTGTTTCTATATGATTTTTAGTCTTTTCTATTTCCTCCTCATTATTCAAAAGCTTTTGAAATCTTTTTTCAATTGTATCCCTATATTTTAATATCTCGTCAACGGTATTCCCATACTTTCTTTTTAATCCATTTATTGTATCAATTCTATCTTCTAAAAACTTCAACCTTTCCTCATCTATTTCTATATTTTGTATATAATCCATAATATTTCTATATAAATCCTGCAATTCAAAACTAATAGATTCCAAAAGATTATTGTACTCCTCTAAAACATTATCATAATTTTTTATATCCTTCATCTTTGAAATACACCTGTTCACATTATTAATTATGGAAACACTATTGTAATCATCATTACCTACAATATCCATTATTTCTCCTAAGCCATATCCAATTTCCTTGATATTGGCAATTTTGTTATATTCTTTCACTATTTGAACTTCATCATATTTTAAAAGATTTGCACTATCTATTTCATCTAGTTGATACTTAAGTAAATCCATCTCCCGGTCTCTTTCAATAGTATCTAATGACAATTCTTTCAGTTTTTTTTCTTCCTCTAATAATTTTTCGTACTTTTTTTCAACATTATCAAGTAAAGTTTTAAGCTCAACATCTCCAAATATATCTATTAATTTAATATGGTTTTCAACATTCAATAATGATTGATGTTCATGTTGCCCATGAATATCAACTAAATTAGATGTTATGCTATTTAGCATAGTCAATGTAACAATTCGTCCATTAACTCTTGATACACTTCGACCATTGGTATGTATTTCTCGCGAAATTATTAAATAATTAGATGAATCTATATCAATACCATAGCTTTCCAATATTTTATTTACTTTTCCTGGATTTTCAATATAAAATATTCCTTCTAATATTGCTTTTTCTCTTCCTGTTCTAACTAAATCTCTACTAGCTCTTTGACCTAAAATCATACTAATCCCTTCTACGATTATAGACTTACCAGCCCCTGTTTCACCAGTTAGAACATTAAATCCCTCAGTGAAACTAATTTTTAAATCATCTATAATAGCAAAGTTACTAATATTTAACTCAACTATCATATTAATACCCCCAGATTATTTGAGTAAATTTTTCAAATCTTCTAATATTGAATACATAATATTCATGTTTTCTATAGCTACAAAAATAGTGTCATATCCAGCTATAGTTCCCTTTACTCCCTCAATATCAAGATTGTCCACTGTTGTAGCACAAATATAGGCTGCACCAGGTAAAGTTTTCACAACAATAATATTTTCTGCTTTTTCAATACTTAGCACTGAACTTCTAAAAATTCTGGATAACCGTTCATTTATTCCTTCAGATTGGCTATCTATAGTGGCATATTTATATTTTTTATTTGAAGTTAGTACTTTTACTAGCCTTAACTCATTAATATCTCTAGATATAGTAGCTTGTGTTATTTTAATACCTTTTTCACATAAATGGGCAGCTAACTCTTTTTGTGTTTCTATTTCATAATTCTCAATTAAATCCAATATAATACCCTGCCTAATGTATTTTTTCATCTTTTCCTCCCTTTTAATGATATAAACTATTATGAGCACTTTCTATGGTTTTCAATATTTTTTCTTCATTTACTATATTATTATCATTAGATTTTAGTATATAAGACAAAAACTCAATATTTCCTGTACTACCTGTAATAGGTGAAAAGCCTAAATCCACAATATCCATTTGAATAGTATTGCAAAACTCAACCATATTTTCAATAACTTCTTTATGAACCATTTTATCTTTAACAAGGCCCTTTTTACCTACTTTATTTTTTCCTGCTTCAAATTGAGGCTTTATCAATGCCATTATACAACCGTTTGGTGTCAATAGTTCTTTTGCTACGGGAAGAACTAATTTTAGAGATATAAAAGATACATCAATAGAAATAAAATCCACTAATTCTCCAATATCATCTTTTGTTACATATCTAATATTAGTGCGTTCTTTTACAATAACCCTAGAATCATTTCTAAGATTCCAATCCAGTTGACCATATCCTACATCAATAGCATATACTTTTTTTACTCCATTTTTTAGCATACAATCAGTAAATCCACCAGTAGATGCTCCGATATCTATTGCAATTTTACCTTCTAAATCTATATTAAAAATTTCTATTGCTTTTTCTAGTTTTAATCCTCCTCTACTAACATAATGGATAGGATTTTCTTTGATTGTAATATCACTGTCTATATTAACCTTTTCTCCTGGTTTGTCTACCCTTCTATTACCAACAAAAACAACACCCTCCATAATAATTCTTCTTGCCTTTTCCCTAGAACTTACCATTCCCTTTTCAAACAATAATATATCAGCTCTTTTTTTCTCCATATAATCCCCCTTGATTATTAATCTAATCTATTATTTTGTTTATTAGCTTTATTGTTTTTCTTTTTCTTTTCAGGCAACAAGTCTATTCCTAGCCTTTTTTTAATAAAATTGAAAACTTTTGCAGTTTTTAAAATTATTTTTTCAGAGTATAATATGGCTACAGATTTACCGTAAGCTTTGCCTCCTACTGTTAATGAAGCTACTAGAGAAGTTATAATTATACTCAATAACATACCATTTTTAATATGGTATATGCTTATCAATTTATAAATTATTGTAGTTCCTACTGCTCCACTAACTATTCCACTAATATCGCCTATGACATCATTACAGAAATTGGAAACTTGTCCTGCATTTCTAACTAATATTATTGCATATCTAGCTTCTTCTACTTTATTAGCGGCCATGGCATGGAAAGGTTTTTCTTTACCAGTTGTTACAGCAATACCTATAATATCAAAAAAAATACCAATTAATATTATTACAATTAAAATAATAAATGCTAGAAATATATCAATATTTTTTACCAAACCCTCTGTAATTACACTAAAAACCATAGCCATGATAAAAGTCCAAAAGGTCACCATGATAGTCCATTTTAAATTATATTTATCTGAAATATTAATTTCATCTTTTTTACTCATTCTATGCTTATTTCCTCCATTTTATATTAGCATGTAAAAAGCTGATAGCATTATGCTATCAGCTATTAAGTGGTAGTATATTGAGTAAATCTTACGGCTTAAGGTCCAGCAGGATTTCCCTGAAAGAAACTGTATGTCGCCATAACAGCGGTTTCCCTTTAATTCTATCACCACTACGTCACCATAAGTAGAACTGGATTACCACTTAGTCCGCACTGTAATCCCCAATATACCTCTTCCATGAACAGTCTAGGAGTTTTCCTCTACAACCAGTCTAATCCTTAG
>NZ_PPXX01000077.1 GCF_021655075.1 Clostridium sp. Cult2 | reverse complement strand
CATCTCCCCCTAAAAAGTTATTCATAGGGGTATTATATTTTAAAGGTGGACCAGTTTTCAACTGAAATGGTGGCCTACTTTTAGATTAACATAAACATCAAAAACACAATGTAGCCCAAACGCTCCTGCTAAAGTTAATTCTACTGCAATTTATAACAATTTTCAAAGGAGAAGTATACATCATAAAGATACTATTCAAAATATTGTAAAAACTATACGAGAATATTTAATGGTTGATAAAAAGTGGAAATAATAATTAGTATTATATATTAATTAAAGGTTATGACACAGTATTCTGGTTTTATGCCCCAAAGCAAATTAAAAAGATTGTATACTAATATGGTAACTATTGCAAAATTGAATTTGTTTCAGTTATTCAGATTCATTGATAAGAAATATGGAATACGGTCATTTAACCGATTAGAAAACTTGAAAATACCTTGTAGCCCTTCTTATATTATATAGAGTTTAAGAAATAGGAATTTTATAATATAGGGAGGGCTTATACTATGCATTTAAAACCAGAAGAAATTTATTCTAAGTTTAATGAGGTAAATATTAAGATTAAGATTCCCAAGGGATTGTTATTATTATTGCTACGGCAGATAAATAGGCATCTAGAAGTTTTAAGATATGAAGAGGGAGTTATAGATGACTTTGCAATCCATGAAAATATCGCCAATACAGAAATGATAATGACTAAAGTACTTATTTTAATGGCTGAACCGTACAATAGGAAGGAAATTTTACTTGAACTAAATATAGCAGAATTTTTAGTTTTTAGGGAGTGTGTACACTTAAATTTACAATTAATGGGCATATACAATAAGAAATATGAGGACCTTGTATGGCAAATAAAAAGTATATATTCTATGATTAGTAAAGAGGATATAAAGGAATATAGGGATTACATTAATAACTATCAAGAAAATAGGACTGCTTTGAATTGATATTGGTTTGGAATGTTGGCGATTTGTTCGCCAATATTTTTTTATAAGTTAGAATTAATACAATTGTAAAATAATCTTAATATTATTCTGCTTTTTTTGCAGTTCTAGAAAAATTTTGTGTTATGCTAAAAATAAATAAAGGGAAAAGTGAGGTATATACGAAATGGAAAATAATATAGTGAGCCTAGACAATTTTAGATTAAAAAAGATTGAACAAAAGCATAAATCCACCCGTGGTTTTCATCTTAAAGAAAGAAAAAAGAAATTATATCTTACTGAAAAAGAAGTAGAGATTTTATTAGATTTCCTCGATGAAGATATAGGCTATGCAAACGAAGAAGAGGAAATGTTTATAAAACAGAATGAATGGAAGATAGTGGAGAATTGCAGAAAAGATAGACAGGATTGTGAAAGAATTAAAAAAATAATAAAGGATAATATAGAAACCTACGAAGATTATGTTATGTTAGAACGTGATGACATAAGTTTTCTTGATTTAGAAATACACATACGTAATTCTAGCACAGATAAGGAAGAAGAAGAAAGAAATTTTAAAAAATATGAAACAATAATGAAAAAATTCGATGAAAAATTAATAGATAAAAGACCAATTATATGAATTAGGGGTAAAGGGGCAAAGGGCTTAGAGTATAAGGGGTTTAGAACCATACCAGAGAGCGGAACATGATAGGCTATACCATTTGCCAAGTATAGGAAAAGGCATTGATAGGGAAAACCTACTAATGCCTTTCTTCATTTCTTTAATTATATTTTTCATATAAGTTTTGCATTTTACTGGTGAATGACAGTAATGCAATAAATGAAAAACCTACGAATAAGCCTATAACAAAGCGTATAACAATGTTTTGAATGGTTACAACAAAAGGTATTAAGAATATGTTTGCTAGTATAAGCAATCTTATAGTTCTAAAAATACTTCCTTTCATGATACTTAAATGCCTCCTTGTCCAAGTAATACATAGAATTTTACTTGGTCACTATAACCTATTTCAAATTTAACTTTAACGTTTAAAATAAAGTTGTTATATGATAAAATTAAAGTACACAGAACGAATGGATTAAAATGCCATTGACACAGACATCTTAAAGATGCCTTGAGGTCAGTGGCATTTTTTTATTTGCAATTTTAAAGTATCGGAGGTAATTCAATGGCTAAAAGAAGCAATGATTGGGATTCAAACAAATTAAATAGATGGATAAAGGAAGGCAGGGGTCAGGGAGAAGGGAAGGAATATAAGCCTTGGCTAACTGTGCAGGATTTCCCTAGTATGGGCAGGGTAACAAGAGTTTTTGGATGGACAACACAAAGAATACATCATTTTTTTTCAGATACGCAATTAAAGTATTTTTATTTATTAGATTGGGAAGAAAAAGTTATCGATATTCGAGAACATTATCCATTAATAGATTTAGAAGTAGTGTTGAACGACATATCGGATTTAAGACTTGATAAGTTTATAGACAGGAAAACCAAGGAAACGTATATACTAACCACCACATTCTTGATTACGCTTTTGAACTCTGATGGGCAAAAGAGTTTTGCTGCAAGAAGTATAAAATATGCTTCGGAATTGTCTAAAAAGAGTACAATCGAGAAACTGGAAATTGAAAGGAGGTACTGGAAGGCTCAAGGAATTGATTGGGGCATTGTGACAAATAAGGACATTAATGATGTCAGGGCAAAAAATATAGAATGGGTTCATTCAGTGATGAATTCTGATGACTGCAACGGTCTTACTAAGGCTGAGTTTGATGACTTATTTGACGGTATTTTATACAGATTTATTGATAATAAGCAGAGCATAAAGAACATTATAGCAGGATTTGAAAAAGACTATTCACTAGATGTCGGAATGGGATTACTATTATTTAAACGTTTAGTTGCAGAGAAAAGGATAGTTCTAGATATGGATAAGCCTATCAATCTTAGTCAAACAGGGAAATCAGTTTACATGCCTGAAATAAGTGACAAAGGGGGAAATAATGATGTTAAGGTATACGGTTAATTCTTTACTAGAATGGAAAGACGGGACTGAAAGTACTAGCATTGAGAGACTTCTGTGGATTGATGATGAAATAGCCTATGTAATTGATTTAAATAAAAATAAAGTTCCTTATATTCGAAGACAGAAGGATATGGAAGATGCATTGGCTGGAGGGAAGGCAGAAATAAAAGATGATGACGAATTTATAGTTGTGTTAAAGGAAGAAGATATACCTGTAAAACATAAGGAAATTAGGGATAGGGCGTGGGAAGTAATTAAGGATATGGTAGATAAGGAGCCAGATATTTTTCAATCTACTTTTAGAGGGAAGTTAATTAAAAGAGCCTCCGAAACCTGTGGATTAAGTGAATCATGGATTCTGGAATATTTAAAAAGGTACTGGAAAAGGGGGAAAACTTGCAACGCTTTATTACCAGATTACCGAAACTGTGGAGCAAAGGGCAAAGAGAGAAAGGCTGGAAATGTGAAAAGAGGAAGACCTAGAACTAATCAGTCTATTATAGGAGAAGGGGTAAATGTTACTGAGGATATAAAAAGAATCTTTCGTATTGCTGTAAATAAATACTACTACACCACAGCAAAAAACTCCTTGACATTGACATATGAACTGATGAGAAAGGAATATTTTTCAGATGGGTTTAAAGAAGAAAATGGAGTAAAGATACCTGTTTTAAAATCCCAATCAGAGATTCCTTCTTTTGGACAATTTCGTTATTGGTTCGAAAAGGAGCGTAATGTAAAAAAAGAAATTTCAAGTAGGTATAGCAATAAAAAGTACCAAAAGCAGTATCGACCTATTGTAGGGAGTGCGTTGAATGGCGTACTTCAACCAGGGCAATTTGAAATTGACTGTCAGGTTGGAGATGTATATCTAGTATCAAGATACAACAGAAACTGGGTAATTGGTAGGCCTGCTATATACGCAGTAATTGATAAATTCTCTCGTTTAATATGTGGTTTATATATTGGTCTTGAAACAGGCTCTTACGTAGGAGCAATGATGGCGCTCGTAAATGCTACTACTAGTAAAGTAGAGTTTTGTAAGCAGTTTGGTATAGAGATAGAAGAAAAAGATTGGCCTGTGCATCATCTACCAGAAACCATTATTGCAGACCGTGGTGAATTAGAGGGGGATAGTATAGACAATCTTATAAATACACTTAATGTGAAAGTTCAAAATACATCACCATACCGAGCGGATTTAAAGTCGGCTGTTGAAAGGTTTTTCGGTCTCACAAATGAAAGAACCAAGCCATTTTTACCAGGTGTAATAGATTTAGATGGCCGTGAAAGAGGTGACAAAGACTACAGACTAGCAGCCAAGTTGGATTTATACCAATTTACACAGATATTAATTAAATGCGTCCTATATCACAACAATCATTATCACTTAGATTATTATAAACGTGACGAAGATATGGTTCAAGATAATGTTCCTCGCATACCAATTGAACTCTGGAATTGGGGTATTGCTAATAGAGGTGGGACTCTTAGAACGGCTTCAGAGGATGTTGTTAAATTAGCACTAATGCCGTCTGATATAGCAACTGTTACTCCTAAAGGTATAAGGTATAAAGATATGTATTATACATCTAAATCTATATTGAAAAGTGGAGTCTTTGCTGATGCACGAACTAAAGGAACACGGAAGATTAGAATAAGTTATGACCCACGTAATATGGAGTATATATATGTCTATAATGATAATCCTAGCGAATATGAGAAATGCTTTTTAGTAGATGCTAGCAATAGGTATAAGGACAGAGCAATTGAGGAAATAGAGTATTTATTAGCAGTAGAAAAAATGCAGAGAGAAAGAAACAAGGATAATGTTGCACAAGCAAAAACTCAATTAATTGCTGAAATAGAGGACATAGTTCAACAAGCAGAAGAAGACTATAAAAGTGAGACAAGTACAGTAGAAAGTCATAGACAGAGAGTTAAGAATATAAGAGGGAATCGGAATGCGGAAAAAACAGTTAGAAGATTGGAAGAGGTTTTTGATTTAGGAAGTGATAATGAAGATTATCAAAGCGCTCCAGATAAAGAAAAAGAAACTTTAGAAATAGATACTTTAGAATTATTGCTTCAAAAACAGAAAGAGGTGATGAAGGATGAAGGAAGTAATGATACCGAATGGTAGTATAGCAGTAGAAGCAAAGTATACAGAACAGGTAATTTCAGATTATAGAAGGAATCCATTCATAGAAGCACTTCCTAATCTTCTTTCGCCACATGAAATAATAGAGAAGATAGCCGTTTACCCAGAATATTATAAAAGCGAAAGACAGGTAGAAGGTCACTATAGAATTCACATGATAGATAGACTATTTCAAGTTTTTCAGCCATTGCCTATGAATTTAGAATTGGAAAATAAGATATCACGTGCGTTAAGGCAAGGTTATATCTCTAGGAATCCGTTTGATAATAAACTGGCTCAAGGGTTCTATAAGGATTATTATAGTAAGAATTCAATAGGTTTAATAAATAAAGATAGATTTTATTCATCATCTCTTGGATTTACTCTGATAGGAATATCGGGGATAGGAAAAACCTCTTCTTTACAAAGGATATTAAATCTATATCCAAACGTTATAGTACATTCTGAATATAAAGGTAGCCTTTTTTCGATGTATCAGGTTGTTTATCTTAAATTGGAATGTCCTCACGATGGCTCGATAAAGGGGCTACTATATGAATTTTTTTCAGAAATAGATAGGCTTTTAGGAACAAATTATCATGAAAAAGTTATAAGGGCGAAGTCAACTGTTGATGCGATGATGACAATTATGAATCAGGTAGTAAGAAATTGTTCCTTGGGGCTTTTGATTATTGATGAGATACAGCATTTAAGCATGGCCAAATCTGGTGGAAGCGAAAAGATGTTGAATTTCTTTGTAAACCTGGTGAATAATGTAGGTGTTCCAGTTATTTTGGTTGGAACTCCAAAAGCAATAAACGTACTCCAAGGAGATTTCAGGCAGGCACGAAGGGGGTCAGGTTCTGGAGGAGATATGGTATGCGATAGGATTCAAAGAGATGGGGTGTGGGACTTATTAGTAGATTCTATATGGCACTACCAGTGGATGAGGAAAGAAACGCTCCTTACCCCTGAAATAAGTAATGTATTATATGAAGAAACCCAAGGGATACCTGATTTATTAAAAAAGGTTTATGCTATTGCTCAAGCACATGCTATATCGACAGGAAAGGAAGAGATAACTCCACAAATTATTAAAAAGGTAGCAAAAGAGAATTTAAAACTAATTCAGCCAATGATTACTGCATTAAAGACGAATAATCTGAGAGAAATTATTAAATACGAGGATATCTATATGGCGGATATTGATTATACAGATTATTTAACTCGGACGAGAGAATCTATTAACCTGGACTTGCGGGCTAAGGAGATAAAGAAAGAACAAAAGAAACTAAGGCAAGAGGGCTCTATAGGGGTAAAAAAAGAGGCTCTGATAAAACTTGTTGAGTTAGGCGTAGATATTAAAAATGCACAAAAAATAGTTGATACTATATTTTCTAAAAATCAAGACTTAGGTGTAGATGATGTGGTCGAAGGTGTGATAGAACAACTTAAGGATGAAGAAGTAGGGGGGATAGGGAAAAAAGGAACAGGTAAAATGGAAGAAAGAGAATCAGGGCGAAATGCTGTAAACTCATTTGATATTCGAACCATTGTTGAACAGGGTAAAAAGGATAATAAAAGTGCTTATGAGGCTATAAATGAATCAGGATATATTGTAAGTTTTAAAGATGATATTTTTGCCAAGGGGGTGATATAGTGAACTTTTTTCCTACACCTTATCCAGACGAAATATTATATAGTACGCTGGCACGATACTGTATACGAAGTGGTAATATAAAAGAAATCCATAATTTTGAGGATTTATTCGGAACAAGGAACTGTATAGCAGTTATGGAACTGTCTACACAATTAGATGCATTAATTGAAAATATGCCTATCAGTACAAAATATACAGCAGAATATTTTATCTATAAGCATACCTTATTTCCTTATCTTGCAGCATTTATCCCACGAGACAGGGCTGAAAAGATAATTGAAACTATGAAAAATGGTGAAGGGGCAGTTTCCTACATGAGGATAGGTCTAATATCAAATTCTATCAATTTAAATAAATACTTTCGATTTTGTCCTGAGTGTTTTAAAGAGGACATAGAAAGATTTGGAGAGCCATATTGGCACAGAAGTCATCAGGTTACAGGGGTATTTGTATGTTTAAAACATAAGATACCCCTTTGTGATAGCACAGAACTCATAAGGGCAGGTAACAGACAGAGGTTTATTAGTGCATCCCATGAGAACTGTATAGTAGAAAAAGAAATAAGGTATTCAAATGATTTGATGGAGAAGATGCTTTTGATGGCAGAGGATTCAGAAATACTTTTAAACAATCAGTTTGGATTTAGGGAAGGTGAATGGTTTAGAAGTCAGTTTCGGGTTAAATTGATAGAAAAAGGCTATGCAAGGATGAACAACTATATTCATCAAAAGAAGTTAAAGAAAGACTTTGTGGATTTTTATGGCCATGAATACTTGGCACTTGTTCAATCCTCTGTATCAGTTAATAGCGGAGGTTGGCTACCTGATATGGTTAGAAATAATGATAGGACAACCTATTCAATAAGGTATCTATTATTAGCAAGGTTTCTCGAAATTCCAGTGGCTGATTTATTTAATACAAAACTTGGCTCTAATGATGAAGATGAAAACAATATTGATGCTTATCAGGAACTGTGGGACCAGAGGTTGATAGAACTTACCCAGTCAGGACTATCAATCCGAGAAATATCAGATATATTAAAGTCATCTGCAAAAACAATTAGAAAGGCTATTGATAGGTTAGGAGTAGAAGAGTTTTGGAAATTTAATGGTGGTGGAAAATATCTTCACAACAAGTTTACTGATACAGAAGAATTTAGAATGAAAAGGGAAAGGTTAAGGGAAAAGTGGCTTGAACTCCATGCTCAATATCCTAATAAAAGCAGCAGTCAAATTCGTAGAAATAACGATGGAGTTTATGCATGGCTAAAAAGATATGATAGTGAATGGATGGAAGAAAACTATCGCAGAATAAAAACAGTAGTTAACACTGTTGATTGGGATAAAAGAGATGCTGAATTGCTTCCTAAAGTTAAGGAAGTGATAAAAGAAATGAAGGAAGGCAAGCCTGAAAGGATAACATGGTCAACTATAGGAGGCAAGTTAGGGATTAGCGGCTGGCTCTCTAAAAGGAAGGAGAAACTCCCATTGACAAAGGCATATATAGACTCAGAATTAGAAAGCCTGGAAGAATTCCATATAAGGAAAATAAAATGGGGTATCGGGGAAATAGACAGACAGGGAAAAGAGATGACACTATGGAATTTGGCAGAAACAGCAGGAGTTAAGCCAAGATATATGGAAAAAGTTCAAGAAAAGATTAAAGAAGCATTAGAGAATGAAGGATATGATGCTAATTTTCTAACATTCTAACCTAGATGATAATAATTTAATCAAGGTATGTGCAAAGAGATAAATTATAAAAAAGAAGATATATAGAAAATGAATGATATAATATAGATATCTGAGGAATAAAGTAATTATTCTGATATATTTTTATGAGATAATGTTCCTAAAAAGATGAGAAGTTTCCCATAAAGGAGATACAGAATGGATAAGCATAGTGAGGTAATTAAAAACTATTTAGATAATAAAGATAAATACTTCTGCGATGACTGTTTATCAAAATTGCTGAGCATCGAACCACGTCAAACTATTAATGCTGTTTGTAATAAATTATTTAGGCAAGATATGATAAACCGTTGTAAAGGCGAATGTTCATACTGTAAAAAGATTAAAATAGTAAATGGTATTGGTCATACGTATAATAACGAAGTGGTAAATCATGAAGTAAACAGTCAGAATCATCGCTCGAATCTACAAAACACAAATAATAATGGCGTTTTTTCAAGGCTCCCTTTTGATGAATTTGAAAACAGAGTGGGATTATATTTAAATAGAAAACTTAAGGATAGTTTCTATGAAAAGCCATTAATTGTAGGTGTTAATAAAGTTCATAAGTTTGATTTGGTTTCATTGGATAACTCCATTGTAGCAGAATGTAAAAGTTATACTTGGACAAAGGATGATAACTTTCCTTCTGCTAAAATATCAACTGCAATAGAAGCAGTCTTTTATCTTTCTAGAATAATTGCTGAAAGAAAAATTATAGTTTTCCAAGATGATTTTAATAAAAAAGGAGAAAGTCTAGTAGAAACTTTTATAAGAAGATATGATGGAATACTTGATGATGTTGAAGTATGGAGATATTTAGTCGGAGAATCAATTGAATATGATAGAATTGAAATAAAACGGGAAGGAAAAGAATGCTGGTATAAAAATCTATATAAATAAAAGATAATCTGATATCGAAAACAAATTTATATATATAATGGTATCCTTATTCCCTTGCTCCTTACCCCTTGTTCCTGTATCTATGTCCCCATCAAATAAAGTCCTATCATTATGCAAATTCATTTTAGAATGCAAATAAAGTACTATTAGAAAACCATAGGGAAAAGGTATAAGGAATGCCTAGGAACTATGGTTTTTTTATTAGAATTTTAATTAGAAGAGAAAAAAGAGATAAGGCTCAAGGTCAGGTAAATCAATGGATTGAAAGATTGAATGGATAAGAAAATGGAAGAATAAATGGACAAAATCTCCCCTTATCCCTAGTTCCTAAATCCTATTATTTCCTCAATCCTAATAGAACTTT
>NZ_PPXX01000076.1 GCF_021655075.1 Clostridium sp. Cult2 | reverse complement strand
TTAACGAAAGTATTTTGGGTACAAAAAAAGAGCCACACAAAACAGATTTATCTTTTCAGATAAAAACTTCCGTTTTGCGTGGCTCTTAAGGATTCTTGTCCAGTTCAGACCAGTCAACAAACTCTTGATTTATAACTGTTGTTTCTAAGGGTTCTAGCCCAGTCCAACACCTCTGTATAAATCTCAGCTATTCAATTTTGCCTAAAATATTTAAGGGAGAACTTTTTTACAATCTAGATTCTGATTCTAGATTAAATATTTTATCTATGTAACTCTTGACGGTTTTAGCCGAATTCAGTCTCCTATAGATTTTTAATTTATATTCCTATTCCTAAAGGTTCTAGCCTAGTCCAATAGCCAAAATATAAATTGCACAGAAACTCACTTAAGTATCTTATTTTATATCTTCATAATCAGCTGAACATTCAGCTACCATGGATAATCTCTTATCTGGATGATAAGTAATTATTCCATTTGTAATTTCTACTTCTAAATTTGCTCCACACCTAGAGCATTTGATTTCCATGTCACTAAAACTACTTGTAAAACCACTTTTACATAATTCCTTGCCACAGTATGGGCATACTATAATAAATTTTTTCTTTTTTTTCTTCATCTGCAATCCTTCTTTTCTTATTGCCTTCTAAGTGGATTGGGGAAAGAAAACTACAGATGACTTACTAATCTAACACCCAAGTACCACAGAAGGCTATCATTTTTTTCCTCATCATTAATCCTTCTTTTCTAAGTTTGTTATTAGAGGCTGGCCAATACCAACCCCTAACCTTTAAACAATTTTTGACCCTAGAAATTATACTAGGTCTTTCATAATTTTTACAGCTATTCCTTGGATAGAACAATTTGCTGTCACTATATCTTTCATATTCTTATTTTCTGGCTTAAGTCTTACACACTTTTTGCCTTGGTCAAGATATAATCTTTTTAATGTAGTAGTTCCATCTTCCAGTAAAGCAACAACTATTTGACCCTCATTAGCTTCTTCTTGTTTTCTTATAACTACTAGGTCACCATCTTCTATCCCAGCCTCTATCATGGAATCTCCATTGGCTCTAAGGATAAAATAATCGCCCTTATCAAAAAACTTTGCAGGTAAAGATACATAGCTTTCTATATGCTCTTCTTCCAAAAGGGGAAGTCCACAAGATACAGATCCTAAGACAGCCGCTTGTATCATGTCGGTTTCCATCTTTTTAATTGTTGGTGTAATAATTTCTTTGCCATTGTATTCAAGCATACCTTTTTCATTCATTTCCACAAGATAACGATATACAGTACCATTATCAGTTTTTACAGCTTTTGCAATTTCTCTGGTAGAAGGAGAAGTCCTATAGTGATTTGTATATTGATTTACATAGTCAATTATTTCTTCCATTCTTTTGGGACTTTTGGTTCTCATTTTCTACCCCCTTTCTAATCGCCAACACTTTGTTGGTGATTACTATTATAATATTAAATCCAAATTATTGCAATAGTTCTTTTGGAAAAATTAAACTTTATAATATTTGAAATTTAGGTCTGGCAGCCAGCCCCAAGTAAGTGGTATAATTTATTTATAAGATGATACAGGAAATACAAATATCAATTTTAGGAGGTCAATATGCTTATAGGATTATTTATAGGAATATGTTTAACCATAACCATTCTCTTTGTAAAACTTTATAAAAATATTACTTTATTTTCTTTTAAGACCTTGGCTTTTGGAGTTGATTTCTTTGTTATATTTTTTTACTCAATATACTTCTTCCATCCCAATGTATCAGTAAAACTTGTTGATGGTAAATTGCAATATCTTCTTAATGCAGGTGTTGGAATCCTTGCAATACTTATGTATGGACTTTTAATTTTATTTATCAACGATACCTTCCCTACGATTAGCAATGCTCTTAACCTATTCATAGCATTTGTAGGGGTGTCTGTTGCCGTCCCTTTTGCAATTGGACTACTGAGTCCTGTAATCCAAATATTTATTCATGGTTTTACTTTTAATGGAGATATTGTTCTATCACAGAATCATATGTTAAGTCTTTTCTTGAAGTATATGGTCTTTGGGCTAATTGCACTCCCTGTATGGAGATACCGAATAAGTAAGCTTGAAGAGCTTTAATAAATTAGACATAAAATGACGAAGTTTAAGGTCTTCTTTCTTGACCTAAACTTCGTCATTTTAGTATTTATAATTATCTCAATTTATATAACATTTGTAAGGTACTCATTATTGCTTAATTAATAATAATATTATATACTTTCCCCAATAAACTCAAAGTTATTTAAAAGGTTAATTCTCATTTTATAGAAATCTAATAAATCCCTTTTATAAATCAAGACTTTCTAATTCACTATTAATATAATATCCCTATATAACTAAAAACTGTTTATCTAACACTTGTATATATCTTTTTTAGGTCAATAAAAATACCATCTGCGTACTTTTGCCTAAAATCAATACCCATATATGATAACTTTCTCGATTCTGTAACTCCAGTTACTACAGTAATTGCATTCTTTGACATTGTGCCATCTATGCTCTTTAAATTATTTGTATTTACTTGCTTTTGTGAACCTAACTAATCTTCCTCCGTGAAGCAATAATAATTATCTGCATTCATTGAAATAATTTTTTTCAACGAATCTTGAGCCATATTCAGGTCAAGTGCAAATTGCGGATTTGCAATTACTAATTCACCATTTTCTACAACTGCCGCATCACCTGTTACAATGGAATTAGTCTCTGTTAAAAATAATGAAATATGACCTGGAGTGGAGATAACCTGACATCCTCCTGCCCAATCCAAACTATCTCCATCTTTAACTATTATATCTACATTGACAGGTTTAACTTTTCTTAATGTTTCACAGAAATCAATTCCAAATTGTTGCTGTTCTTTTGGCATTATTTTTAATAATTCCTCTGCTTGCAGCAATCTAAGAGATTTATCTTTCCCAGAAATATACTTACTCTCTATTTCACTTGAAACTACCTTAATATGTGGATGTCTTTCTTTAATTTCATATATGGCCCCCATATGGTCATCATCATGATGTGTAATCAGTACTTTTGTCAATGAATCTGCGTCTATTCCTTTTGATCTCATTTCATCTTCTAATAAGGATAAGAAATTAGGGTAACCACAGTCAACTAAAACAACATCGTTTTTACTTACTAATAAAACAGGATTTATGATTTTCGTTTAGGGATTCCCCCGCTTCATTTGATTTGAATAGAACATTTCCACTTTGAATATATGTCTTTACTTCATAAAATTCAATTGATTCAAATACTCGTTTTAAATCTGTCATCTTAATTATATTTTTCCCATCATACAGAAGTGAAAATCACCAATTTCATTTTTTTAGTAATGTACTACCATTCAAGTTTTCTAATTGATACAGGTATGCATCCTCACCAACTATTTTTAAGCTAGGATTTCTCGATTCTATTTCAAATTTTATATCTAGGCCTCAATTTTTATCCTGTTTCTGAAATAAATATCTTAACCCTTCCTTGTTACTATCGTTATTGTCGTTCACAATATCATTAATTATCGGCTCAGCATTATATATATCATACCCATAAGGCTCAGTAATAAATATACCCTTTCCATTTGAATAAGAAAGTAATTCTGCCTGATAGGATTTCGATGTATCAACAGGTATCCTTCCACTTAAAGTTGTCTCTTCTCCCTTGCCTATTATATCTTCAATAGAAGCCCTCATCTTCCTGAGATCACTCATAACTCTTCCGCAGAAATCATTTGGAACTTGAACTGTATATTTTAAATAAGGTTCTAATATTTCAGTTCCTGCTTTTCGAAGAGCTTCCCAAAATACATATGGT
>NZ_PPXX01000075.1 GCF_021655075.1 Clostridium sp. Cult2 | reverse complement strand
TTGCTGCTGTTAATGTTGTTTTACCATGGTCTACGTGACCTATTGTTCCTATGTTTACGTGAGGTTTAGTTCTTTCAAATTTTGCTTTACCCATTTACTATTCCTCCTTAATAATATAAAATTAGTTAAGAAAACTCCTCCGGGTGTTTCTTTTTATTATTTGGAGCCCATGACCGGACTTGAACCGGTGACCTCTTGCTTACCATGCAAGTGCTCCACCTACTGAGCTACATGGGCATCTTAAACCACTGTAACATATTTTACTACCAAGATATTTCATTGTCAATAGATAATTTTAATATTCCTTCAATTCCAAGTATCTTTCAAGCTTACGTTTCACTCTTTGTAATGCATTATCAATGCTTTTTACATGTCTATCTAATTCCTCTGCAATTTCTTGATAAGTTTTTCCATCTAAATAAGCCATAAGCACTTCCCATTCTAAATCACTTAATAGTTCAACAATTTTACTTTCCATAAAATATAACTCTTCACTACTAATTATTAATTCTTCTGGATCAGTAATTTTTGCGCCAGATATTACGTCTAACAATGTCCTATCCGATTCTTCATCATATATAGGTTTGTTCAAAGAGATATAAGAATTTAATGGAATATGCTTTTGTCTAGTAGCAGTTTTTATTGCAGTAATTATCTGCCTGGTAATACAAAGCTCTGCAAAAGCTTTAAATGAAGTAAGCTTGTCCCTTCTAAAATCACGGGTAGCTTTAAAAAGTCCTATCATTCCTTCTTGAATGATATCTTCTTTGTCTGCCCCCACTAAAAAATATGCTCTTGCTTTTACTCTAACAAAATTTTTATACTTCGTTATTAAATATTCTAAAGCTTGAGGATCGCCAGTTTTGGCCTCTTCTACAATATCTTCATCCTCCATACCTTCATAAATGGTCATATCCAATTCATTGTATAATCCAAGACCCACCAAACATCCCTCCAAACCATGTTTGAAACACACCCCATAATTAACTAAATTATAATTAATTAATTACCAATAGTCAAGCTATTCATTGTTTTTTCGCCATCTATTCAATTTTTTTAATATTTCTTCATCTAGTTTACCTATAAATAATTCGGTTTTGTCCTTTTCTTTACTTTTCTTTCTCCTTATTAAATTCCTTTGATTTAGTATTTCCACTTCTAGTTCTCTTGCAGATATTCTAGTACCCCCCCTTCCTAATACTATTTGTTGTTCCATCCAGTCTGAAGTAGCAACCCTTACCCTTTTAATCCTGCCAATATCATCTAAAGTCTTTTCTATATATTGATCAGCAGTTTCATTTTCCTTTGTATATATCACCTCAACCCCTTTAACAGTTTCTTTCTTTCCAGCATTCCCCTTAACCAAATGGGCATCAAATACAACTATGACTTTAATTCCTGAATAGTGTTGGTATTCTGCCATAGTCTCTATCAATTCTTCTCTTGCTACCTCTAAATTTAAATTACTCAATTCCCTGAGATTGTTCCAGGAATTAATAATATTGTATCCATCAACAAAAAGATATTCTTTATATTCTTTTGCTCTTCTTTTCATAGTCCTGCTTTACTACTTCATATATTAATATTGAGGCTGCATTAGAGGCATTTAGAGAAGAAACCTTGCCTTTCATAGGAATTTTTACTAGAAAATCACATTTTTCTTTTACAAGTCTAGATATACCCTTACCTTCACTACCTATTACCAAGGCTATAGGCCCTCTAAATTCGGTGCTAAAATAGTATTCCTCACCGTCTATGTCAGCTCCATATATCCATAGACCTTTATCTTTTAATGTTTCTATTGTGTCAGAAATATTATTAACCTTTGCAATCATCATATGTTCTACTGCTCCTGCTGAGCTTTTATAAACTGCACTTGTTACATGGGCCGATCTTCTTTTAGGTATTATTATACCATGGGCTCCTCCACATTCAGCTGTTCTAATTATAGCTCCTAAATTATGAGGATCTTCAATTCCATCTAGAATTATTAAAAATGGAGGTTCATCTAACTTTTCTGCTCTTTTAAGCATATCATCTATAGAAAAATAAACATAAGGAGTAACCAAAGCAACAACCCCTTGATGAGGGCTTCCTTGGGCTATTTGATTTAATTTATTTTTGTCAACTTGCTGTATTATTATATTTCGGTCTTTTGCTACACCAATTATCTTATTTATGGAGCCTTTTAATTCACCCCTTGCTACATAAATTTTCTCAATTTCTTTTCCTGATTTTAGTACTTCTAAAACAGGATTTCTCCCAATTATATATTGTTCATCCATTCTTTACTCCTACTTTCCATATTTTCTTCTTAAAATTATATTCCTTTAAACTTATTCCTTACTTCTATTATTTTTCCACAAGTCATGTTTCCTTCTGGGCAATGGCCTTTTAAACAAGCAGGTCCTGCGTTTTTAAATAAAGTTGGGTACACTTTTTTTACAGTCTTAAGCATTTCAATTGCCAATGCCCTTATTTCCCATTGAGCTCTATTACAAGTTCTAAGCCTAAAAAAATTTAGTAAAGTTCTTGCATTCATGGTAAAGACTATCTTTGTTTCACAGGCATTAGGAAATACATACCTAGCATCTTCTATAGCTTGCTTCTCAGATTTTTGCTTAGCTTCTTTTTCCTTTACACCTTGTTCTAAGTATTCTCTAAAATATTTTTCAAATAATATTTGAGTTATTTCATTATAATATCGTTGATCTTCTTCCATAGCATTCACAAATAATTTTTTAGCTTGAGGATTTTTTGCAATAGAAGGAGGGATTATATATTCAAATTGATCTAATTTAACATATCTCTGTGATTGTTGTGAATAACTAGCAATTCTGTGTCTAACAAGTTGATGGGTTAACGTTCTTGAAACCCCTTCCACTCCAAAGGTAAAATTTACGTGTTCTATAGGAGACTCATGCCCTAAATTTACTAACACATCTAAAAATTTCTCCACGTTCTTATTCTCTAAATTTTCCTCTATATCGCTAATTCCTACAGGTGAATAACATAATTTCGCTGCAGAAGCAATTAATTTTTCACCATCAGGCGTATATCTTAATAATTCTACCTTCATATTATCCCCCTTTACTTTAGTTTATATCAGTTATCCATAGTGAGATGGACTATTTTATTAAACAACTCCATCATCCTATTATCTTGTCCAGTTAAATATAGATATCCTATTAAAGATTCGAAACCGGTGGCATATTTATAATCTACTAGTTCTGCATTCTTAGGAACAGAATTTGTTTTTGCATTCCTTCCTCGTCTCACTAAAGATTTTTCATCATCTGTTAATTGGGTTTTTAAAGCATGAACAATATTTGATTGAGACTTAGCTTTAACATATTCAGTAGTTGCCTTGTGTAGTTTCCTTACTGGAAGACCTTTTTTTAGTAGATAAGTCCTTACACATAATTCGTATACTGCATCTCCTATATAAGCTAATTGAAGGGGGGAAAGCATGTTTATGTCCTCTCCATTTAAGTTTCTATTTATATTTCTAAAAGTATTTTTATATTCCTTTTCCATAAGCTAAATTCTTTTCCATTTCACTCCCTCTTGCGTGTCCTCTAGAATAATTCCTTTTTCCTTTAATTTATCTCTAATTTCATCTGCTAATTGATAATTTTTTTCTTTCCTAGCTTGTGTTCTTTTCTGGATTAATGATAGTATTTCCTCTTCTAATATTACTTCTTCTTTTGATAATATCCCTAAAACTTTTGATAATTTTACTAAATTATTATAGGTATATTGTATCACAAATTTTGGAGATTGTTCATTGAAATTGGTATTAGCATATTTGACTATATCGAATAAACTAGCTATAGCATCTGCAGTATTTATGTCATCCTCCATACTTGTAATAAATTCATTCTTATATTTATCTATTTCCCTTAACTTATTCTTTTCTTCTTCATTCAATTTTCTATCTGGGCTCTTATCTAGTAGGTACTCCAAATGGGCCTTTCCATTATATAGTCTTTCTAAACCATTTTTCAACTGCTCCATAACATCCCTACTGAAGTTTATAGGGTTCCTATAATGAGCAGATAATAAGAAAAATCTTAGAACTTCTAAATCAAATTCTTTAGAAATATCTCTTACGGTAAAAAAATTCCCTAATGATTTAGACATTTTTTGGTTATCTATAGTCAGCATACCATTATGCAACCAATAATTAGCAAAAGGTTTCTCTGTTAATGTTTCAGACTGAGCAATTTCGTTCTCATGATGAGGAAATTGCAAATCTTCTCCTCCAGCATGGATATCAATAGTCTCACCTAAAAGTTCTCTTGCCATTACTGAGCATTCAATATGCCACCCTGGTCTTCCTTTTCCCCAAGGACTCTCCCAGAAAGGCTCTCCTTCCTTAGCTTTCTTCCATAATGCAAAATCCATAGGGTTTCTTTTTTCTTCACTAATATCCACTCTTGCTCCAGATATTAAATCATCTATACTCTTCTTGGATAATTTACCGTAATTTTTTGCACTATTTATATCAAAATATACATTACCATCTATATTATAAGCTGCCCCTTTATCTATTAATCCTTCAATAAACTTAATCATAGGTTGAATAAAATCTGTAGCTTTTGGATGTATTGTCCTTTCTTCGTATAAATTTAAACCCCTTGCATCTTCGATAAAAGCTTCTATATATTTACCTGCAACTTCTCTTACTGTGATCTTCTCCTTATTAGCTTTGTTTATAATCTTATCATCTATATCGGTAAAATTGACAACGTACTTTACATCATAGCCTTTATAAATAAAATATCTCCTCAAAGTATCAAATACCACCATTGGCCTTGCATTACCTACATGAATATAATCGTATACCGTTGGACCACATACGTATATAGTCACTACTCCATCTTTTATGGGCCTAAATTCTTCCTTTTTTCTTGTTAAAGTATTATATAATTTCATTTATATCCTCCCCTCTATTCAATTCACAAAAAAGCCGCCTCTAACTAAAGAGACGGCAAATCCGCGGTTCCACTCTACTTGGTTTAAACCCTGCTTTATTACGTCTAACGTCGTAACCCGTCTTATCTTACTAAACCTTTCAGATAATAAGTTCAAAGGTGCACTTCAACTATAATCTACCCTGAAAGTTTCTTTCAGCCCATGGGAAACTTCTCTCTTTTAGGATATTATAGTTTACTTTTCCTCTTCATCACTTTCTATTAAAGTATTTACTTTAATTTTACTTTAACTTCATATAAGGTTCAAGTGAATTTAATCTTTAATATTAAAGATAACGCTCTTCTACATATTCTATTCTATTTAATATATTTTGTTTACCTAATAAATAGATTATACTCACCAATTCTGGTCCATGTACATTTCCAGTTAAAGCAACCCTAGTAGGCATAAATAATTTCTTACCTTTTATTCCTGTACTCTTTTGTATTTTTTTCATAATGGCTTTAGAAAATTCTTCATCTACTTCTTCTGTATTCTCCAATTCTTGTTTAAAAGCATCCAAAAGGCTAGGTACATGGTCTTGTTTCAATATATCTAATGCTTCATCATCTTCTGGCTCTATTTTATTGTCGAAAAAAACTTCCACTTTACTTACTATATCAGAAACATTGGATAAACTCTCCCTTACTATCTCTACCATAGTTTTTATCCAATTATATCTTTCTTCCACGAATTTATCCTCTATTAAATTAGCTTCCTTTAGATAAGGTATAGCTAGATTTGTTAGTTTATCTAAATCATAATTCCTTATATGATGTCCATTTACCCAATCCAGTTTATCTCTATCAAAAATTCCACCAGTTTTTGATACCCTTTCAAAAGAAAACTTTTGGATTAATTCTTCCATAGTAAGTATTTCTTCATTATCCTCTGGGCTCCATCCAACTAATGCTAAGTAATTTATCAATCCTTCAGGAAGATAACCCTTTTCTCTAAAATCCTCTACAGCCACGTCTCCATGGCGTTTGCTTAGTTTCTTTCTTTCTTTGTTGAGAACCGTAGGTAAATGAACATAGGTTGGTTTTTCCCATCCAAAAACTTCATATAGATATACATGCTTAGGAGTAGACGGTAACCATTCTTCTCCCCTTACAATATGGGTTATGCCCATTAGATGGTCATCTACTACTACTGCCATATGGTAGGTAGGATACCCATCTGATTTCAATAATACTTGGTCATCTATATCTTCAGTATTTATTGTTATATTGCCCCTTACTAAATCCTCAAATTTAATATCTTTATTTGGAGGAAGTTTTAGTCTAACTACATATTCCTCACCATTGGCAATCTTTTCCCTTGCTTCGTCTAAACTCAAACTTCTACAAAGGCCATCGTATTTAGGTATAAGGCCTTTTATTTTTTGTTCTTCCCTAACCTTATCCAATCTTTCTTTCGAGCAAAAACAATAATAGGCATATCCTTTTTCAATTAATTCATCTACATATTTTTTATAAATATCCAATCTTTCTGACTGAATATAGGGTCCATAATCACCTTTTTGTACAATCTTACCGTTCTCTATAAACACACCTTCATCATATTCAATTCCAGCCCAGTGTAAAGAGTTAATTAAGTTTTCAATAGCACCTTCTACAAATCTAGTTTGATCTGTATCCTCTATTCTTAATATAAACTTTCCATTATTATGTCTAGCAAATAAATAATTGTATAAAGCAGTCCTAATAGAGCCTATATGTATAAAACCCGTAGGACTTGGTGCAAATCTTAGTCTTACTTCTTTCAAAACAATGACACCTCCTAAATTAATTACCTATATATTATATATCAGCTAATATTGTGTGTAAACCTATCTTAATTCTTATCCAAATATTCTATTGAAAAAACTGATTATAGCATCTAATATACGTCCCAAAATAGACTTAATCTCTATATTTTGTTCCGTTATTTTATCAATCTTTCCCGATATATCCTTTAGTTGTCCTTTAATTTGGTCTATATCCAAATTTAATTTAGATATATTTTTCATAAGGGATACTATTTGATCCATTTGGTTCTCCGTCAATTCTATTCCCAAATCCTTAGCCATCTGTTCTACAACTTTTTTTATTGAACCTTTGCTCTTAATATTATTGTCAATTATATATATTTTAATATTATTTATTAATTCCTCAGCCTTTTCTTGTCCAATTTCACTTCCTAATGTGGCGGTTTTGGCTATCTCTTCACTAGCTATTTCTTTTTCTTTTTCTGTTATTTCTTCCCCTGTAATATCTTCAAAGGCCTTTATAACTCCAGTCAAAGCTGCTGTTCCTGATGCTTTAATAGGGCTAGCAACTATTATTTTAGCATCTTTAATGCCTGCAGTTATTAAAGCGTTCCTGTACATATCATTGGTAACCCAAGTAATGTTATGAGATTCAACTGTTATACCTTCTCCCTTTGAAAGTTTTTCTACATAGACAGAAGATATTGCATTAGTGCCAATAAGTTTTTCGTCAACAAACTTTCCTAAATATTCTCTTTCCTCTTCATTAGTAACTTCGATAATATTTACATTTTCATCTACATTGAAAAATTTTAGCATTTCTTTTCTTTGTTCTGGTGATAAGTTTTTACCTAATGTAACTACTATGTTTTCTGTTTCCCCTTCTGCAAAAACTATGGATGGTAGAACCATTACAACCATTAGAATAAAAACTAAAATATTCTTCCTCATTTTCTTCCCTCCAAAATATAAAAATAGGTTCATAAAATAGGATACCTTATTAATATAAATATTACAAGCTAGTTAGAATTATATACCCAAATTAGTATGACTAAATTATAATTATATATTAATAGCCATAAAAGGTAGTATCAAAATAAGGCTGTAAACTTACAGCCTTATTTCTCTATATTCTCATTCCTTCTTTATCAAATTCCTCTTTAATCTTATCCATAATGTTATCTACTGGTATTTCAATTCTTCCTTCTTCTCTTCTTAAGGAATACTCTACAATATTTTCATTTGCCTTTTTACCTACTGTAATTCTTATAGGTATACCTATTAAATCCCTGTCATTGAATTTAACTCCTGCTCTTTCATTTCTATCATCTAATAATACTTCTAATCCTTCATCTAATAATTCTTTATATATCTTTTCTCCCAGATTTTTCTGTTCTTCATTTTTTACATTAATAATGGTGATTATCACATGATAAGGAGCTACAATTAAAGGCCATATAATGCCATTATCATCATGATATTGTTCCACAATTGCTGCCATGGATCTAGATACACCAACACCATAGGAACCCATTACAAATGGTTTTTCTTTCCCTTCTTCATCTAGATAAGTAGCATGTAAACTATTACTATATTTAGTTCCTAGTTGGAATATATTGCCTACTTCAATTCCCCTATCCATGGATAGAAGTGCACCACATTTTGGACAAATATCCCCTTCTTCAATTAAAAGTAAATCATCAACTATTTCACCTTCAAAATCCCTACCGTAATTTACATTTTTTATATGGTAATCCGTTTCATTCCCACCGACGATTAAATTCTTCAATTTTGTAATTCGAGAATCCACTATAAGCTTTACATCTTCTTTAAGTCCTACAGGACCAGTAAATCCTTTATTTGCCCCAGATATTTTAATAATAGTTTCTTCGTCTGCCATTTCTAGTTCATGTTCTGGAATTTTTAAGTAATTACATAGTTTCGTCTCATTTAACTCCCTATCTCCTGGTATTATCACCACTACTACCTCACCTGAAGCTAAATATACTAGGGCTTTACCAAAATTGCTCTTTTCTATTTTAAAGAATTCTACTAAATCATCAATAGTTGTAGCATTAGGTGTAAGAACTTTTTCCATTTCCTTTTCTTCTTCATCTTTTAACTCAATATGATAAACTACCTTTGCCTTTTCATCAGTAGCTGCATAATCACAACTATCACAATAGGCTACTAGACCTTCACCAGTTTCTGCCATAGCCATAAACTCGTGGGATTGGTTTCCCCCCATGGCTCCTGAATCTCCTTCAACAACCTTGTATTTCAATTTTAGTCTTGTAAATATTTTTTCATAGGCTTCCCACATTTCCTTATAGGCCCTTTCCATTCCCTTTTCATCTTTATCAAAGCTATAGGCATCCTTCATAATAAATTCCCTAGCTCTTATTAATCCAAATCTAGGCCTTTTTTCATCCCTATATTTTGTCTGTATTTGATATAGGTTCAACGGCAATTGTTTATAGGATTTAATCTCATCTTTAATTAAATTTGTAAAATACTCTTCATGAGTTGGACCAAGACAAAATTCTCTACTATTTCTATCGTTAAGTTTAAACATTTCTGGTCCAAAATTCCCCCACCTTCCACTTGACTCCCACAGTTCTCTTGGTTGAATAGCGGACATTAATAGTTCTTGGGAACCTGCATTGTCCATTTCTTCTCTAACAATATTTTCAATTTTTCTAATTATTCTATATCCAAGGGGTAGATAAGAATATACTCCTGATACTAATTTACGCATCATACCCGCTCTCAAAAGTAATTTATGACTAGGTATTTCAGCTTCCGATGGTACTTCCCTTAATGTTGGCATATATAATTTTGACATTCTCATTTTCTACTTCCTCCTCAAATTTTATTCTCTCCTAGGCACAGTGCCCTGTCCCATTACCTACTACTTACTAACTACTGTCAAAAGCAAATAAAAAAACCTTCCATCTCTAACCAGTAGAGACGAAAGATTTGCTTCCGCGGTACCACTCTAATAGACTTAACTATTTAAGTCCCCTTAAAGTTTTAACGCAACTAACGTTTAAGCATACTACTTTCTGCTTAAAAGCTCCAGGATGGGTTAGGTATTAAGGGGGCCAGAAATCTTCCACCTTTTGATTTCCTCTCTTTGACCATTAACACTTACTATTTCCCGTCATAGCCATATGATTAATTATAATTAATCATACTAAAACTTGTATAATCTGTCAAACACTTTTTTATAAGACAAGAGAACCGTCCCCGTGTCTTATTTTAGTAGGCAGACGCTTTGAGCGCTAATACCTTCTCCTCTACCTTCAAAGCCTAATCTTTCAGTGGTAGTAGCTTTAATATTTATGTAAGATAAGGGTGTTTTAAGAACTTTAGCAATGTTTCCCTTCATGTTTTCTATATAAGGGGCCATCTTAGGTTTTTCAGCTATTATTACAGCGTCTATATTTCCTACCTTATACCCAGATTTTAGCATAATATTATAGACCCTATCTAATAGAACTAGACTAGAAATATCCTTATACTGATTATCCGTATCTGGAAAATGCTTACCAATATCTCCTAATCCTAATGCACCTAAAATGCTATCCATAATGGCATGGATTAAAACATCAGCATCAGAATGTCCTAATAAACCCTTTTCATAAGGAATTTCCACTCCACCAATTATAAGCTTTCTTCCTTTTACCAACTGATGGACATCATATCCTATGCCTATTTTCATCTTTAATCATCCTATCTACTTTGGAATACAAACTCTTTTCTTCTAAATATTGCACTTTTATCCTTTAAAATAGATTCTGCTATTATTAAATCTTCCGGAGTAGTTATCTTTATATTCTCGTAACTCCCCATTACCATTTTAACTTCCATACCTAATCTTTCCACCAATGAACTGTCGTCTGTCCCCATAAAATTATCATTTATAGCTTTTCTATAACCTTCCATAATAATTTCCTTTTTAAAACATTGAGGGGTTTGTGCTGCCCATAGAAGATTTCTTTTAGGAGTATTATCTACAGTATTATTATCTTTCACTACTTTTATGGTGTCTTTTACAGGAACTCCAATTACACAAGCTCCATATTTTATGGCTCCTTCTATTCCATTAACTATGTTTTTAATTTTAACGAAGGGCCTTGCTCCATCATGTGACAAAACTATGTCAGCCCTTCCATTTAACGCCAATATTCCATTGTATACAGAATCTTGCCTTTCTTTGCCACCTCTTACAATTTTAGTAACTTTATTGAATTTAAATCTTTTGACTATTTCTTTTCTACAATAATCTATTTCATCTTCCCTTGCAACTACTATTATCTCATCAATATATCTACATCTCTCAAACTTCTCTATGGTATGAGCAAGGATAGGTTTATTATTTATGGAAATAAATTGCTTATTTATCTTGCTTCCCATTCTATTACTCATTCCAGCAGCTGCAATTATAACTGAAACATAGTGATTTTCATACATGTATTTCACCTCTTAAACATTATAGCATAGATAGAAAAAACATAAAATGTTTTATAGATTAATATTACAAAAAAAAGCAAAATATAAGGACCAATTAAATTGGTCCTACACTGCTCTATCTACTATGGTTTTGGGTTTAGCAAATATCATCCTACCTGCTGATGTTTGAAGGACGCTGGTTACCAACACATCTATAGTCTCTCCAATATGTTTTTTACCACTTTCAACAACTATCATAGTTCCATCATCTAAGTAAGCTAAACCTTGCCCTGATTCCTTACCATCTTTTATCACTTGTACTACCATTTCTTCTCCTGGAAGTACAACTGGTTTAACTGCATTAGCTAATTCATTGATATTCAAAACATCAATACCTTGCACTTCAGCTACTTTATTTAGATTATAATCATTTGTAATAATCTTTCCTTTTAATAACTGAGTAAGCTTTAATAGTTTAGAGTCCACTTCTTTAACATCTTCAAATTTTTTATCATGAATTATTACTTCAATATCCAATTCCTTCTGTATTTTGTTTAAAATATCTAACCCCCTTCTACCTCTATTTCTTTTGAGGGAATCAGAGGAATCAGCTATATGTTGTAATTCTTCTAATACAAATTCTGGTATAACTAAAGGTCCTTCAATAAAGCCAGTTTTACAAATATCTGCTATCCTTCCGTCGATAATTACACTTGTATCTAATATCTTAGGACAGGACCTACAATCTGTCTTCAATTTATCCTTTCCAAATCCCTTACGGAAATTCCCAATAGTATTAGTAAAATCATCTCTCTTTTTAGTAGGAACTTTTATTCCTAAATATCCAAATATAACGTAGAAAACTATGGATATTGCAACGCCTAAATAAGGTATTTCAAGTTTGTAAAAAGGTTGGCTCAATAAATATGCAATAATCAAACCAATTATTAATCCAATAGAGCCCAAAGCAATATCGTAAGCAGGAACCTTTTGAAGCTCAACTTCAACAAATTGAACTACTATCCTCCCAGCTTTCATAATCTTTGGAGATAATAAGAAAAAAATAATTCCAAAAATTAAACTTATGCCCAAATAAAATGCCAAACTTATCCAACCTTTGTCATGTAAATCTATTATATTTAAAGCTGTAAATCCTGCAACTATTCCATAGCCTACTAGCAAACCTATTAATGTAATAACTCCCCTAATAATTTTATCAATCATTAGTTCACCTCCTATAGTATATTTATTACCAATTTATAAAATAATATAACAAAAATATTATCATTTATATTTATGCATAATTAACTGCTTCGTCTATAAGCTTTTCTGTTTCTTCTTGATCTGAATCAACTACTAAAACAATTTCGCTTATAAGCATTTGTTTAGCGCTATTTAGCATCTTACGTTCTCCTGTAGAAAGAGACTTTTCCATATCTCTTAACATTAGATTCCTAACTACAGAGGCAATTTCAAATATATCTCCAGATTTTATTTTTTCCATATTTATCCTATAACGCCTATTCCAATTTTGAGGCATTTTTGTTTTATCTCCCTTTAAAATGTTTAATACTTTTTCCAAATCATCACTATTGATTATTTCCCTAATTCCAATTTCTTCAACATTGTCTACAGGTATCATAACCTTCATATCACCTATAGGCATTCTCATAATATAATATTTTCTCTTTTCTCCTAAAATTTCTTTTTCCTCAATTCCTTCTATTATCCCAGCTCCATGCATAGGGTAAACGACTTTATCTCCAATGTTGAACATGTTACAACCTCCTATCATACTGCTTCTTAGTATATTATACAATAATAGTTAAAGGTTGTAAAGATTATATTCTACCACAGTCATAAATCGCTTGTCAACTCTTTATTGATGATTTTAATTTAAAAAATATTGATAGAAATATTTGACAACAACTTGTCCTTGTCAGTATAATAAAAACATAACCAATAATCATTTGACAGGGGTGGACTAAATGGACAGAAATACCGTAAGCATTGAAAAAAATGTTAGTTGCGATGATTTTCAAAAGCAAGTGGAAGATGTACTTATTAGACATAGAAGTATTCTTGATATTATAACAAAGTTAGATGAATATACTTCAAGGATTAATAGAGCTGTAATTAAATCTGTCACTTATTGTGGTTGTATTGAAATTCATGCTACAAAACAGGATTATAATAAAGAATCTTTAGAGGAAATTAAAAATAATATGAAAAACCATATTCAAGGAAATTTATGTCCCAGTTGTAAAGAGATACTAGAAGAAGAAATAGGTGCTTATATATTCTATTTATCTGCTTTATGCAATGCCTTAGACATAAAGATATCAGATGCTGTATTAAAAGAATATAGCAATATGAAAACCTTGGGGATTTTCAGCCTTAAATAATTGTAAATGTTATAGGCTAAGATATGTCAAAATATATCCTAGCCTTTTGTGTTAGGCTTATAAAAATTGATTTTGATACCTTTTTAAACCTTCTGTTATGCTAATAGTTCTTACTTCTCCTACCCCTTCCACTAAATCTAATTCATACGGACTAGCTTCTATAATGTTCTGAAGAGAACCAAAAGCATGTATTACGTTTTCTAGAACATTGGAAGGAATTCTTGGAATTTTACTAAGCACTCTATATCCTTTAGGTTGAACCTTAATATCCAATGTATCTAGCCCTTTATTATAACCCATTATATTAGCAATTAAATTTAAATTTAATAGTTGTTTAGAATTCAAGCTATTTATTTCTTTAATAACGGTAATATAATCCTTATGTCTATTGTTTATATAATCTTTTATTAGGTATATCCTATCATCTTTTACACCTTCCATCAATTCTACAACTTGCATATTAAGTAGTCTTCCTTCCGTTCCCAATTCAGATATATACATGTTTATTTCATTACCTATCCTCCAAACCATTTCTACTTTTTGTATAGCATTGACAACTTCATAAAGGCTTACTATATCCTTGAATTCAGATGTTGTCAAATTAAATATTACCTGTTCTAATGTATCCTTATATTTTTCTAAAGTTTGGACTGCTTGATTTGCTTTATTCAATATTTCATTAATATCCTTCAGCTTATATTTGTAATCCGATTTATAAATAGTTATAACTTCTCTTCTTTTGGATATGGCAATTACTAAAACTCCTGTTTGCTTTGCAACTCTTTCGGCGGTTTTATGGCGAGTTCCAGTTTCATTTGATGGAATATGTTGGCAGGGGAATAGTTGAGCATTAGCATATAAAATCTTCCTACAATCACTAGTAATTATTATTGCTCCATCCATCTTTGCTAATTCATAAATATAGGAGGGGTTATATTCACAGTTAATATAAAAACCTCCATAGGTAATATTTAATACCTCTTTAGTATTCCCTATAACTATCAAAGCTCCTGTTTTTGCATTAATAATATTATCTAATCCAGCTCGCAATTGGGTTCCTGGAGCTACCATCTTTAAAGTTTCATATAAATCTACATCCATATAAGTTCCTCCAAATCCTATCCTATATACGATATTATATGGAATAGATGGTCTTTCAATTCTCAAAATAAAAAGCTATTTTTTGAAAATCATCATTAGAAACTTTTATCTAAAAATATGCTCAATCACTTCCTGTAGAGTATTTAATCTTATCAATTCAATATTCTCAAAGTCCATATTGGATTTTATTCCATCTTTATGAATATATACTTTCCTATATCCCATTCTATCCAATTCTCTAATTCTAACCTCTAATGAAGGAACCCTCTTTAATTCACCTGTAAGACCTACGTCTGCAATAAAAACTGTATCACTTGGAATCCCTTCATCTCTTACTGAAGATACTATGCTCATTATTATAGCTAAGTTAACAGATTGTTCACTTAATCTTAATCCTCCCGTGGTCTTTATAACAACATTTTTGTCATATAAATTGATTTTACCCCTTTGTTCAAGGATGGATATTAAAGTGCTTAGTTGATCTTTTCTTAAACAGTCTCCTACCCTTGCAGGATATGGGGTAAAGGAATGGGATACCAAACTTTCTATTTCAACAATTATTAATCTCGAACCTTCTTTTATCACAGACAATGCACTACCCGGAATAGCTTCCCCATTTCTCCTGTTTGTAATAAAAAACTCAGAAGGATTGTCTATAGGTATCATGCCTTTTTCCTCCATTGCAAATAATCCTATTTCTCCTGTAGGTCCAAACCTATTCTTCGTTGCCATTAAAGTCCTTAGTTCTTCATCACTTTCACCTTCTAAATATATTACAGTATCCACTAAATGCTCTAATGTTCTAAGTCCTGCCATCTCATTAGCCTTAGTCATATGCCCTACCATGATCACTGCTCTTGGTCTGCTTTTATTTTTCGCCATATCTACCAAAGCATTGGCACATTCTATAGTTTGTATTGGTGAACCAGCTCTAGAATTAAATTCGTCCAATTTAAAGGTTTGAATACTATCTATAATTATTAAATCTGGATCTATAGTATCAATGGTATTTAGTACATTATCCATGCTAATATCGGATAGAATCCAAATATCCTTTGGAATTTCATCTAAAATTCTATTAGCTCTATTTTTTATTTGAGTTTCACTTTCTTCACCTGAAGCATATAATACCTTATTCCCTTGTTTTGCAATATCATTTGATACTTCCAATAATAAAGTTGATTTGCCAGCCCCTGGCCGTGCAGTCAATATAATAACAGAGTCCTTTACTATGCCACCACCTAATACCCTATTAAATTCATCTATACCAGTTACAATTCTCTGATTATAATCTACATCTATAGCAGACAGTTTAACCGGAGATGTTCTTTCTATTTTTTGGCTTTGTTTTCTATTAGCTATTTTGTTAGAATCCAAAAGGACTTCTTCAAAACTGTTCCAAGCACCACACTCAAAACACCGTCCCGTCCATTTTATGCTTTCATTCCCACACTGAGTACACCTATAAATAACCTTCTTCTTCATATTTTCCTCCTTAGCATTAAAGGTTAAATTATATAAATATTAGTTCTATTTATATTATAGCAGCAATTTATTTACAATGTCATCAATTAGAAATGAAAAGTCATAGTTTAAAAACTATGACTTTTCATTTCATAATATTTACTTTGCTGCCTCATCCATAGCCTTCCTTAATGCATCTTCCACTTCTTCAGCCACATCTTTTAATTTAGTCTCTTCCATCATCCCTAGTAAAGATGTGGGTTTTGGCATACCTATCATCACTTCCCCATCTATTTCACACACAGCAATTTTACAAGGTAAGAAATATCCAACCTGTATATTTTCTTCTAACACATTTTTTGCTTTTTGAGGATTACATACCTCTAATATTTGAAAATTCTTATTAAAATCTACACCTTTTTCCTTTAATTTATCCTTCACATTCATCTCCCACAAAACACCAAACTCATTCTTAATCAAGCTTTCCTTAATACTATTGATAGCTTCATTGAAACTTTTTGAAGTTTTAACCTCATATATGAAATCCAAATTTATCACCTCCTAGGATATGTAGGCAAGAACCCATAGTTTAAGCTATAGGTTCCTTATCAAATACTAGTCTATCTCCTTTGAAGTCTATTAATATATTGTCTTCTTTTGAAACCCTTCCTCTTAAAATTTCTTCTGCTAATTGATCTTCTATCATCTTAGTTATAGTTCTTTCAAGAGGTCTAGCACCATATACTGGATCAAATCCCTCTTTGCTTATATGTTCTATAATATTCTCTGTAACTCTAATATTAATATTTAATTTCTTCATTCTTTTCTCTAAATCCTTAATCATTATTCCTACGATTTTTTTCACATCTTCTTCCCTTAAAGAATGGAATACTATTACTTCGTCAATTCTATTTAAAAATTCTGGTCTAAAAGTCCTTTTCAACTCATCCATAATGGTTTCTTTCATCTTTTCATATTCTTCTTTTTCTTCTTCAGAAGCTACAGAGAAACCCAATACATTTTGCTTCCTGATGGATGTAGCCCCTACATTAGATGTCATTATTATTACCGTGTTTTTAAAATCAACAGTTCTTCCTTTAGAGTCAGTTAACCTACCATCATCTAAAATTTGTAATAATATATTGAATACATCTGGGTGAGCTTTTTCAATTTCATCAAATAATATTACAGAATAAGGTTTTCTTCTAACAGCTTCTGTTAACTGTCCTCCTTCATCATAGCCTACATATCCTGGAGGAGAACCTACTAATCTCGACACTGAGTGTTTCTCCATGTATTCACTCATATCGATTCTTATCATAGAGTCCTCGTCACCAAATAAAGTTTCAGACAAAGCTTTAGCTAGATAGGTTTTTCCTACCCCTGTAGGTCCTACAAAAATAAAGGTACCAACTGGTTTTTGAGGATCTTTCAATCCAACCCTTGCCCTTCTAACTGCATTGGATACAGCTTCTACTGCTTGGTTTTGTCCTATTACCTTTTCATGTAATACCTCTTCAAGGTTTAGAAGTTTTTGGCTTTCCTCTGTAGTCATCCTACTAACAGGAATTCCAGTCCAATTAGAAACAACATAGGCTATTTCATCATATCCTACAATCATATTGGATGTTTGCTTTTCTTTTTCCCATCTGGTTTTTTCTTTTTCTAATTCCTCTTTAATACTCTTTTCCATATCCCTAATTTTAGCTGCTTTTTCAAAGTTTTGAGTATTTATTGCTTCTTCCTTCTCTTGAGATAGCTCTTCCAATCTTTCCTCTAAATCCTTCAATCCATCAGGAGCTACATAGGAATTTATCCTTATCATAGAAGCAGCTTCATCTATTAAATCAATAGCTTTATCTGGTAAGAACCTATCACTAATATATCTACTAGATAATTCTGCTGCTGCTTTAAGGGCTTCGTCGGAAATCTTAACTCTATGATGAGCTTCGTATCTATCCCTTAAACCTTCAAGTATTTTAATAGTATCCTCTACAGTAGGTTCTTCTACCATAATAGGTTGGAATCTTCTTTCCAAAGCTGAGTCCTTCTCTATATGCTTTCTATATTCATCTATGGTAGTAGCCCCTATTACTTGAAGATCACCCCTTGCAAGAACTGGCTTAAGTATATTAGAAGCGTCTATAGCTCCTTCAGCAGCACCAGCTCCAATTATGGTGTGAAGTTCATCAATAAAGAGTATTACATTACCAGCATCTTTTAATTCTTTCATTACGGATTTTAATCTTTCTTCAAATTCACCTCTATACTTAGCTCCTGCAAGCATACCAGGTAAATCCAAAGTTACTACCCTTTTATCCTTTATTATTTCTGGAACCTTTCCTTCCACAATCTTTTGAGCTAATCCTTCTGCTATAGCAGTTTTACCTACACCTGGTTCTCCAATAAGTACAGGATTATTTTTGGTTCTCCTGCTAAGTATTTGGATTACCCTTTCAATTTCTTTTGCTCTTCCTATAACAGGGTCGATTTTCCCATCTACTGAAAGTTTAGTCAAATCCCTACCATATTTATCTAAGTTTGGAGTAGATTCATTTCTTCCTTCTGGCGTTGATGTTGATTTAGATGCACCATCGGATAACAAACTAATAATATCCTCTCTTAATTTTAATGTATCAACTCCCAATTTTTTCAATATGGCAATGGCTACTCCTTCACTTTCCTCTAATAGTCCTAACAATATATGTTCAGTGCCTACATAATTGTGCCCTAAATTTCTTGCTTCTAAAAAACTTAACTCAAATATTCTTTTAGTCCTAGGAGTAAAACCCATAATATCTGCATTATAATTTCCCTCCCCTATAGCCCTAATAACCTCATTTCTAACGGTATCTAAATCCACTCCCATTTTGTTTAAAGATTTAGCTGCAACCCCTTCTCCTTCTGCAAGTAATCCTAACAGTATATGTTCTGTACCTACATAGTTATGACGTAATCTTTTCGCTTCTTCTTGAGCTAACAATATAGCTTTTTGAGCTCTTTCAGTAAATCTTCCAAACATTGCCATTTTATCCCCTCCTAATCTATATCCTTTCTCTAATAAAATTAGCTCTAACAATGTTTCTTTCCTCTTGAGTTAATTCTTTATCTGTGTTTTTTTGAATAGAACCTGGCTGAACTTCAATCATAAATTTTGTAATCTCTTTAAGACCTATGTCATCAATTATACCCATTTCTACGCCTAACCTTACATTTGATAGAAGTCTCATAGCTTCTTTAGATGTCATATTCCTAGAATACTTTAATACACCTAAAGACCTAAAAACCTTATCTTCCATTTCATTTTTCCTTTTCTCAAGTAAACTATTCCTAACATCTCTTTCCTTATCCAAAATTTGATATATTACATTTTTCAATTTTCTTATTATTTGTTCTTCCCCTTCTCCTAAAGTCATTTGATTGGATATTTGAAATAAATCACCTATCGCCTCAGTGCCTTCTCCATATAGACCTCTCACAGTTATTCCAATTTTATTTAGTCCATTTATCAAATTCTTAATATATCCTGTAATTGATAAAGAAGGTAGATGGACCATAACTGAAGCCCTAAGCCCTGTTCCTACATTAGTAGGACAAGCTGTCAGATACCCAAAATCTTCATGGAAAGCAAAATCTAAAGAACTTTCTAGAAAATCATCCATGTCATTGCCTATCTTCCAACCTTTTTCAAAATTTAAACCAGGAAGTAAAACTTGTATTCTCAAATGATCTTCTTCATTTATCATTATGGTAATATTTTCATCATTTCTCAATAAAAAACTACCATAATCTGGTTTTTGTATTAATCCTGGACTAATTAGATGTTTCTCTATAAAAACTACTCTTTCTAAAGGGGTTAAATTGTTTATCCTAGTAAATTTATAGTTCATATTATTGGGAAGGTCTTTCATCACATTTAGAACTGTTTGAGTAAGTCTTTCCGATTCCTCCAAGTTCATCTTTTGTGGAAATCTATAGTTTTTTAAATTCCTAGCCAGTCTTACCCTTGTACTAACAACTACATCTTCTTCAAAGCCTGTTCCTTCAACCCACTTTACCATTCCCTATTCCTCCTTTTGCACATCTAATTCGCTCTCGATTTTCTTGATTTTATCCCTTAATATGGCTGCTTCCTCAAAAGCTTCTTTAGATACAAGTATATCCATTTCTGTTCTCAGTCTATCTATTTCTCTTTTTTTAGCAAGGGTTTTATTAGTTCTTTTGGGCACCTTCCCTACATGTTTATTATGACCATGTATACCTCTAAATAATGGAATTAAATTTGATTTGAAAGTATCATAACATTGAGAACATCCAAATTTTCCAGTTTGTCTAAATTCAGCATAGCTTAAATTACAATAAGGACATGTAAACTCTTCTACTTCTTTCTTAGTTGGTTCTCCTTGGATACTATCAATCAACCCCGTTAATAGTTTATGGAATGAAAAGGTAGTATCAAATTCAAATTCATTGTTATTCATAGCACATTCATCACACATATGCAGTTCTTCTATTTGACCATTTATTATTTTAGTATAGTGAACTGTTGCATTATTCTTATTACAAACTTGACACAACATTTTTTTAACCCCCTAATTATCTAATGAGAATAAGAAGCATATTTTTAAGTATATCTGCCCGTAAATTATTTCTACCTACAGTAACCCTACCTAAAGCAGTATCCTCTATAGCTGCCTTCATAAGCATTTCTTCTCTTTTTGAAATTATTTTTTCCTCCCTTAAACCCTCAATTAAATGGTAGGCTTTATTTTTAGTTATGGTCTCCCCTATTACATTTATAATTAAATCCCCCATATCTTGATCTTCTTCAATTCCTACCTTCATTATCTTAATATACCCGCCTCCACCCCTTCTACTCTCAATATAATAACCTTTGTAAGGAGTAAATCTTGTGGTAAGTACATAGTTTATTTGGGAGGGTGCACAACCAAATTGTTCTGCTAATTCATTTCTTCCTATTTCAATTATCCCATTTTCCGCTTCTTCTAACATCTCTTTTATAAATCTTTCAATAATATTACTTATCCTTGGCAAAGTATCACTCCCTTGACTTTGACTTTCTTTGTCTTTTCATATATATTATATATCTTTTATTAATATTTTCAATACCTTATAAAAAACTAAAAATATAGTTTAAAAATGCCTCTAACTATATTTGTTATACCCATAGTTAATATTAATATTCTCATATATTATGCTTTTCATAAGAAATAAAATCGCCTTTTCAATTCTAATAAGAATAGCTGAGAATTATCTCAGCTATTCTTTCTTTTTAAACCCTAATCCTAATCCAAGTAATACCATTGCCCCCCCTAAAATATAGAACAATACAAGGGATGCTTCCCCAGTCTTTGGTAGCATTGGTATTCCTTCTGGAATCTCTTCCTCTATTTCTTCAATAGGCTCTTCAGGTTCTTCTATAGGCTCCTCTGGAACCTCTGGCTCCTCTGGTTCCTCTATAGGTTCTTTAGGTTCTTCTATAGGCTTCTCTGGAGCCTTAGGTTCTCCTGCTGGAACCTCCTCATCACGAATGGTTACTGGCGGTTCCCACGGTTCATCAGAATCGCCAGGATCATCACCTGGTGGTGCAATAGATTCTGCTATGAATATCCATTTTACATCTACAGACTTTCCTTGATATTCGTTTCCTGTTTCAGGTCCAGGTAAATGAACTGTAGCTATTAATTCTTCATTGCTACCGGTATTAAATCTCCCTAAAGCTATATTTGAGGTTGCAAAATCCTTTATTGGTCCTTCATATATTTTATTTCCTTTAAGGGTTACCGTAAGAATTAAAATATCAAAAAGGTCTGCTCCATCAGCGGGGGCTTCTCCCATTCTCTCAGCTCTCATATATAAATTGAATGGATTATTATAATTATTTTTAATTGTGATTTTTGCAGTTTTAGTATCTCCTGGATTTAAATTTGTTAAGTCAAACAATCTTTCATTGGCAGGTTCTACTACCAACCCGGTATCCTTTCCTATCAACTCCAAATCAGCTGCATAGATAGTAGAAAGAAAAGATGAGAATATTAATCCAGCAATTATTAAACTAAATCCTATTGTGGTAAAAATTTTTGATAGTGATTTTTTCATACACCACCCTCCTTTCATAGGGTGCCTCCTTTTTTTGTTTGAAAGAGGCATGGGATATACATGCCTCTATATATTAATTAATATTATTCTGTCCACTCCTCAACACCTACTGGCAAATCAGAAATGCCCCATTCAGTTTCATATGCTTTATAGGAAGCTTGAACTGCTTCTGCTTTAACTTCTAGTGTAAAGGTTGCACCTTGGTAATCATTGCCCATATCAGGTCCGTTAAATTTAATACCAGTTATCAATGCATCTGTGATATCATCTTTATTTAATATTTTATGGTAGTAGTAATAATCACCAGACAGTATCCATTTTGAAGAATCTAAACCAACATATTCAGCTGGCGCTAATGTATTATCTGCAGTTTCATCTTCAAAGGTCCATGTTGGTGTCAGTTTAACTCTTACATAAGTTTGCTTGCTACCATTACTTAGAACTTCTATCTCCTTTTCATGGTTATCACCTGGGTTAACATTGTCTATGTTTATTCCATTAAATTCTCCTCCCACAGTTATGCCATTTTCTATTAAGTCTATATCCACTGTACCTGCTTTAAAACTATTTACTACTTCACTTGAATCTGTAAACCAAGCCATTGTACCCAATACTAACAATGCTACTAAAAGAATTATTGAACCTAACATTATATTACGCTTTTTCATTATTAAATCCCCCTTAAATTATAGTATTTTATTTGTTATGGTGTTGGAGTCAATATTTCAACTCCCGTTGGTAAACTGTCTATTCCCCAAACGTCTTTATATGCCTCGTGGGAGGCTTGAACTGCTTCTGCCTTAACTGTTATAGTAAATGTTGCACCTTGATATTCATTGCCTATATCACTAGCAAAGGTTACACTTTCCAATAACAAAGATGTTTCCTCACCCTGTTCCAAAATATATTTGTAATAGTACCAACCATTTTCATATACCCAATCATCTTCATTAGTGTTTAATATTACCACATCAGTACTTAAATTGATTGGATTCCACTGAGGTATTAATGCTACTCTTACATAAGATCGTTTAGTACCTATGCTTTTTACTGATACATTTTTAGTTTTTTCATCCCCAGGGTTTATATTGTCTAAGTCTTCAAAACCATGTTCATTTACTTCAATCTCTACTGTTCCGGCTGTAAATAGATTGGTAGCTACCTTTGTATCGCTAAACCATGCCATAGTGCCTACTATTAAAAGAACTGATAAAGCTATTATTGAACTTATTATTATTGTCTTTTTCCTCATATTTTCCCCTCCTTAATCCTTAATATGGCTTTCTTTTAGTTAAGAACAAGGTTTTACCCAAAAGGGGAATGCCTTATGATTTTATGCCTCCTTTACTCACTCCCTCTTCACTACTACCCACATTCTTTTTCTCTCTTTTTTCAAGGAAATGAGTAATTATTCCAATCACCATTATAACTATTATTATGATTAATCCAATTTTAGTTTTTAATGGTCTTAACAAAAAACCTATATAGGGTATAGAAAATACTACCTTCCCAACAAGTTTATTTGAATCTAAAGGCATTGGATCCTCTGTTTCATTTGCATCCCCCTTGGTTATGAAGGAGGTTCCTCCATTTTCAATATCCATTACCCTATGGGTTACTACAGAATCCCCTGAACCTCTATAGGTAATCATATCCCCCTTGGTTATTTCATTGGCTTCTTTTTCTTTTACTATGGTTAAAGCTCCTAACTTTAGAGTGGGGCTCATACTACCACTATCTACTGTATACAATCTATAACCTAAAATGGAAGGTTCTTTGCCCATTATTCTAGTCTGGATAGTAGTAAATATTAGAACTGCCATTACTATCATAAACAGGATGAATAATATATTTTCTATAGCTTTCTTTTTGTTTACCATAGTTAACCCTCCACCTTTTAATTTCGCCTCTACCCCTCAAATTCGTTAAACATTTGTAACCTTCTAAAATATTCAATGCTTTCAATTGAAATATATTCGAATGGATTGGTTTTTGTATTCAACGCAAAATCCTTTGATGCTAAATCTATTCCTTTATTAGAGGTTAATTCTACAAAGCCTATTTTCATCATAAAAATGTTTACTTTAGAACCTGGATCATCCCAGAACCATCCATCATTGGTACGTTTATTGGTAACTGTTGCTGTGGCTTCGTTGCTTTCAAAAGTTAGTGTAATTTCTGAAGGTGAAATACTAACTAGTTCATAATTCATTGGTACTACTTCTTCTATTCTGTATTTACCAGTTACCAATCCAGTTATCGTATTAGATTCCCCATGACTTAGGCTTAAAGTATAGACTTTATCCCCAGGTCCGTAGATAAAGATATAAAATTTCCTGTCTCCATCTTTATCAGAATCAAAATCCTCTACATATTTTGTTATAGTAATCTCCCCTTGAGGAATAAAGGTGTTTGTTACTATTAACCCATCCAATGTCTTTTCATAGTACATTGGTACTTCTGCTTCATCGATAAAATAAATATATGGTTGCCCATAAGGATTATATTCTGGCATATCCTCCCAAGTATAGCTCCAAGGTAAAGTTTCATTACCATCTACTATACCTTCGTTGGCAATTTCAGATGGACCTAGACCTACTTGTCTTTTTAATTGTAAAGTTACTGCTGGCCAATTTTCTCCGCCAACCCATTCTTTATATCCTGTTACTTCTATTGTTGGAACTATTACTGTCATATAGCCACCTACATCATGCCCCCCTCCTATACCCTTGATAAAGAAGTCTACTTTCCCACTTTCAGGTATAGGTAAATCAAATATACTAAATCTAAATACTGTCCAGTGTGAATCTTTTACATTACCTTTTAGTCCCTCTGGTTTATAGTCTTCATCATCCACATAGATATCAACCAAAGGGTTATATCTATCAAAATCAGTGGAAGTTACTGTGTTTAAAGTCATATACTCTAGTTCATGAGTAGACTTAACTGCTGCATACACTATGCCATTCTTTAACCATATAAGCACTGGTATGGTATGATCGTTGATAGATTCACCTTCAAGTACAGTCTTTACAACTACTCCTTCTTCTGAATAATAATAGCCTGGAGTAGCAATTGCCATAGGCATAATATTCGATAAACTTAGCCCTGGATTCTCAATATAATAGACTTCGATTATATTATTCTCTTCACTTATTTCAAAAGGTAATTTAGTTGACCTATCTTCATCTACTATATATCCATCAGGCATATTCTCATGGGAAACTTCTTCTACTATAGGATTATCTATTGATACTACTCCTTCCACTTCCCATGAATCTGGATTTTCTCCATCTAGATAATATCTGATTAAATATACTAAAATTTGCCCCTCTAAATCTGTTGGTTCTTCTAAATTCTCATCTTCTACGGAATCAGTAGAATCTGTTGACTCTTCTAAATCCTCATCCTCTTCTGCTGGTTCTTCTGGTTGCTCTGGTTCTTCTGGTTCTTCTGGTTCTACAGGTTCCTTTAACTCCTCTGGTTCCTCATCTCCACCTGGTTCTTCTGGAACTAAATGTTCCTCTGGTTGTTCTGGATTCTCACCTTCTTCTAGTCCTTCTGGGTTTGTATTTTCTTCCGCTGGAGCTTCTGTTTCTTCATCTCCACAGGTATAAAACCCAGTTCCTATTACCAAAATTAATACCAATAATATAGCCAATATTCTTTTGATATTTATGCTCATTTATTTATCACCTCCATAATGTTAAATAATCTTACAATGATGTTTAAATCTTTCTAATTCATATATACCTAGATGATGTTTCTCAATAATTTCATTATTGCTATTTTTTAGTTTCATAAGGGCTTCATTTCGATTTCATAAAATAGAAAACCGCTAAGCCTTGGTTTTACAAAGCTTAGCGGTCTTTCCATGTGTTATTTCTTTTATTTAAATTGGTTTTGTCTTTATGTCTAAATAAATTCTTTTATCTTTATTGATTGAATTAAATTTACTTAGAATTCTATTTTCTACTAAGAATATATTTTTATATTCAATATCATATAATATGAAAGTTATTTGGTTTCTATTCCAAATAGAAAATACATCCCCTTTTCTTAATAAAGTATATATAATGCCTTCCAAATCTTTCATTGGCTGTAAGTACAAATCATCATTTGCTTCAATATTTTTTGATGGATTAATGGTTATAGTTCCAACAAAACTCCCCTTTTCACCTGCTCTAATATTCCTCCTCTTCTCTAGATTGTATAAAAAAGTAAAATAATCAGGTTCACAAAACAGAGCCCCTTGTTTTTCTTTGTGTTCACCTAATCTTTCATCAATATGGGAAATTTCGATATATTTACTATCTTCAAAACTTTCCATTAGCCTCCTATACAATATTTTCATTTCTTGGGAAGGTCTAATATTCATTTCCCTATACAATTTAGAGGTTATATACTCATAGTGACTAAGAGCATATTTCTTTTCATTTTTATTTATTAAGGCTTCAATAAAATAAATATTTAAATTCTCATTAAAAGGAACTATATGCATTGCACTCTCGCTTACCTCTATGATTTCTTCATACCTTCTATTTTCCTTTAGTAGTTCTAACAGTCTAGAAATTGCTTGCAAATATAACCTATCGTATCTATTTCTAATTGGTATAAGCCATTCTTCATATTCACTTTCACTTAAATAATGCCCTTTATAGATAGAAATAGCTTCATAATAAGATTTTATCGCTTCATCCTTAGAAATCTCTCTTAAGCTGTTGGCTCTTTCAACAGCCCTTTCAAAAATATCCACATCGAATATGCATTTTTTTTCATCTAAATTAAATATATAATATCCATAAGTAAAAAGGATTTTAAAAAAAACCTCTTCCCCTTCCTCTCCACAAATGCCCTTTCTTAGTCTAGATATCTGTGTTCTCAAAACCTTCTTAGGGTCAATAAAGTCTTCATCATACCATAAGTCTTCAATAATTCTTTCAGAGGTAAGTTTTTTATCTTTAAAGGTTAAAAGGTATTTAAAAAGTTTAATCAGTCTATAAGGATATTGGGTTGTACTCAATAGGGATTTGTTGTCTTTAACTATGTCAAAGTCTCCAAGTGTAATAACTTTAATCATTATTACGCCTCCTTTCCATAAAACTAATAGACTTATTTTAATATACCCAACTTCTAAAGAACTAAATGAAAGAAAAAAGTTCGACTATTGCCATCGAACTTTTTCTTTTATCTATTACTCTTTTTCTGCTTTAGCTTCTTCTATTATTTTTTCAGCAATATTTGAAGGAACTTCATCATATCTTACAAATTCCATGGTAAAACTTCCTCTGGCTTGGGTCATACTTCTTAAATCTATAGCATATTCAAACAGTTCAGCTTGTGGTGCTTCTGCTATAACTAGTTGAGAACCATCTGCCTGAGGCTCCATGCCTAAAATTCTACCTCTACGTTTATTCATATCACCCATTACGTCCCCCATATAATCTTCAGGAATTAATACTTCTACTTTCATAATAGGTTCTAATAATATTGGTTTAGCTTGTTCCATACCCTTTTTAAAAGCTAAAGAAGCTGCTATTTTAAATGCCATTTCATTAGAGTCTACAGGATGGTAGGAACCATCAAATAATGTAGCTTTTAAATTTACTACTGGATATCCTGCAAGAACCCCTTCTTCTAAAGATTCTCTTAATCCTTTTTCAACTGCTGGGAAGAAGTTTCTTGGTACTGCCCCGCCGAATACCTCTTCTTCAAAAACAAATTCTTCATCTATAGGTTCAAATCTTATATGGACATCACCATATTGTCCAGCTCCGCCCGATTGTTTCTTGTGCTTTCCTTGTACACTAGAAGTGCCTTTTATTGTTTCCCTATAAGCAACTTTTGGATTAATTAAATTAACTTCTACCCCAAAGGTATTTTTTAATTTATCTATAATAACAGCCAATTGCATATTACCTTGCCCACCAATTAATAATTGTTTTGTTTCTGAATTTCTTTCTACTGCAAAGGTTGGATCTTCTTCCGTTAATCTGTGTAAGGAGGTTCCTATTTTTTCTTCATCTCCCTTAGCCTTAGGCTCTACTGCTAAGAACAAAGTTGGTTGTGGATATTCTATTCTATCATATAGAGTTGGATTGGATTTATTGCAAATACTATCTCCCGTTTGTGTAACTTGTAGTTTGGAAGTAGCCCCAATATCTCCAGCTACTATTTCAGATATTTCTATTTGGTTTTTGCCTCTAAGTACAAATAAGCCTCCTAATTTTTCAGTTTTATCCTTGCTAACATTGTATATATCTTGGTCTTTTGTAATCTTTCCAGATAATACTTTAAATAATGATAGTTTTCCTACAAATGGGTCTACAATAGTCTTGAATACTATAGCTGAAAATGGCTCAGAAACATCCACCTTTCTTTCAACTTTTTCTTCCCCTTTATAGCCCACATTTACTCCAACTTCCGCAGGATTTGGAATATAATTTTTAATTAAATTTAATAAAACATCAATTCCCATAGCTTTTTCTGCTGATCCAACTACTAGTGGTACCAAATCACCATTAGCAATTCCAAGTTTTAAACCTTTTCGAATTTCCTCAATAGTGAACTCTTCGCCTTCAAAATATTTTTCCAGCAACTCTTCATCTGTTTCAGCAACTTTTTCCATCAATAATTCATTTATGGATTCGATTTCTCCTTGAATTTCTGTTGGTATATCAACTTTCTTAGCAACTTTTCCATCATATTCAAAAGCTGTTCCATCAATGATATTTACCAATCCCTTAAAACTCTCTGCTTCCCCAATTGGTAAAGTAAAAGGTACTACCTTATCACCAAACTGCCCTTGAATATCATTTAGCACTTTTTCAAAATTAACGTTTTCTTTATCCATTTTATTTAAAAATATAACTTTTGGGATTTCATGCTCTTCTGAATATTTCCATGATTTTTCTGTTCCAACTTCCACACCAGAAGAAGCATCTACAACTAATATAGATCCTTCGCTTGCCTTTAAAGCGCCAAACATTTCTCCTACAAAATCAAAATATCCAGGAGTATCTAAAAAATTGTATTTTATATCATTCAACTCCACAGGTATTGCAGCTGTTCCAATTGAAACCTTTCTTGCAATCTCCTCTTTATCAAAATCTGATACAGTATTTCCATCATCTACTTTACCTTGCCTTTTAGTTATACCTGCAACATATAGTATTGCTTCCGTTAAAGTTGTTTTTCCACTACCACTGTGTCCTATTAAAGCTAAATTTCTAATTTCATCAGTTTGATATACTTTCATGAATACCTTTCCCCCTTAACCAGCGTTTTTGTTATTTATATTCAAAGATTTTAAATTATTAAAACCTTTCAAATCTAGAAATCATTATAACTACCCTTTTAGATTATATCATGAAACTACTATTTGTCATAGTGTTTTTTATTGTCAGGAAAATTATACATATAATACTATATATGTCATCAACTATTAAAAGGATTTGTATTAATTGACAATCATATTTAGAAAGGAACTTTACGATTTAAAACCTTACGTACCAGGAAAACCAATGGAATATGTACAAAGGGAACATGAACTTTAAGTAGAATCTATAATTTCTCTAACATTCTATTTACAAAATAATTAAATATTAAAATAAAAATTCCTTGGATAAAGGTAAGTACATCCAAGGAATTTTTCACCACATCATAGACATATCAACATAGTTTATCATATTATCTCATAGTTATTTTATTACAAATATAAGTAAAAATATGTTCTATCAATTTTTCATGAATTTTAAATCATTACTATTTAAGTCTTTAACTCTACCTCCTGCAGCATTTATAGCCTTAATAGCTAGTATTTTAGTTGGATCTATTAAATCCCAATCCAGTATTCTATATCTTTCAAAAGCAACGGGTAACTCAGTACATCCTAAAATAATAGGAACATGGTTATTTCTTAATAAACCATTTATCATCTTTTTAAAATCTGATATATTTGAATCTAGAACACCTTCTTTTATGTTGTAAATTAATTTAGTAACGTATTTTCTTTCTTCTGCTTCTGGACTTATTATTTCTAAATCATATTTTTGAAATATTTTGCTATATATCTTGGATTTATATGTTCCTTCAGTAGATAATAAAATGATTTTATTAATTCCAACATATTTATCTTTTATTGTTTTTGCAGTTTCCTCTATCATATTTATTATTGGTATGCCAATAAATTTGCATAGATTATCATAAAAATAATGTGCAGTATTACAGGGGATAATTATAAAATTAGCACCCATATTTTCAAGGGTTACTGCTGATTTTATTAAATATTTTAAAGGATCTTCTCCCCTGCCTAGAATATATTCTGTTCTATCAGGTATTTCTGTATTATTATCTATTATTAAATGTATATGATCATTATCCTTATGTGCGTCGGTATAATAAATTATTTTATTACATAAATCCATTGTAGCTAATGGTCCCATTCCTCCTAAAACTCCAACCTTATACATATTATTCACCTCGTAAAAATACATATGATAACTTCTAAACAATATTAATATGATATTGGATATACTACTTCTTCATTTAATCCAGTAATAACGCGGATATATCCACAAAGAGCCCTATCGATATTATCGTCCCCAGTATCTATAAGTAACGGCTTCCCTCTTAGATTATTTATTTTTTCCTTTGTTGCTATAACAATAATATTTTTCTTCCCTACTTTGGTAATTACTTCTGGACTAATTTGTTGATTACCTCTACCTAATATATACCCTTGTCCTCCTATAGGAGTAATTATTAGTTTTGACTTATTATTATCAATATTTTTTAGTATTTGTTTTTCTGTACAATCTAAACTTACCAAACTTTTATTACATACAATATCGATACCTAACAATGTATAATTTAATTTTAAACCTTTCATTATAGCCCTGGTGGTAGTCCCCGGTCCTATAATGTATAAACAATCTTTTTCCATCCTACTAATTATTTCAGTAGCTATTATATTTTGAGCTTGAACCTCATCCAACCTACTATTTGATTTTAATCCCTGAACATAGCCCTTTTGATAAGGTATAATTAAATAACCATATAATCTAGTAGAGACTATACCTTGTCTAAAAGCATTTTCATCAATATCAACAACTTCAGCTTCTTTTGTATTTATTCTTCCTCCTACTAAGTAATCTCTAGCTAATTGACCTGCATTTACAGGACTACTGGCATATACTGCTGAATGAATTTTAACTCCTGCGGGGACCCCTAGAACTACCATATCATTGTTAACCACACTATAGATATCTCTGGCAGTTCCATCTCCCCCGACAAAAATTAGAAGATCTAAATCAAATTCACTCAATTTTTTTGCTGCTTGAATTGTATCCTCTCTAGTAGTTATCGTCTTGTTAGTATATCCAATTACTTTTGTATTTAGGTTACATTTTTTAGCTTCATTTTCACCCATATTCCCTGAATAGGTAAAAATTTGAACATCATCCTTTATACTTTTGAGTTGCATTAATGCTGCAATACATCTTTGCGGTGCTTGGGGAATAGCTCCAAGTTCAACAGCTCTTTCCAATATTTCCTTTCCATCTGTTCCTTTTAATCCAACTCTTCCACCCATTCCTGCAATTGGGTTAACTATTAATCCTACTTTATACATTCTTTCACTCCTTTAAGTAATCCTATGCTAGTTTAAACTAGCATAGGATTTTAGTTAACCTAATTAATATATCATTTTAATCCATTCTTTTTTTTATAAGCTTTCCATGTTACAGCCCACTTGGATGGATCTTCAAAATATGAAGTATCTACCTTATGAATAACACTATTATGCGGTGCATTTCTTACATACTCTGGGTTTTCATAAGCTTCCTTAGATACTTCCTCTAAAATTGCAATATATTCATCTAACTCATCTTTAGTATAAGATTCGGTAGGTTCAAGGGTAAATGGTTCAGGAACTATCCAAGGATCATGACTAGTCCAATAATGCACTCCGAAATCTGCCATCCTCCTAGCAATATCCAAAGTAGTCACTCCCGTATCATTAGTAAGCTTATCCCAACTATATCTTGTTTGTTCAATACGGTGTTTCCCTGGGGAATATGGTGCGCTTGCCCCTTTAATCTTAATAATTTTATTTAATAAATAGTTATTATTTAATACTGCAATTCTAGCTGCTTCTTTTAGTCCTTCTTCGCCCAAGTTCATAATCCAAGCGTAGGCTTTTAATACAACTGGTATGGCTCCATAAAAAGCTCTGACTTTTCCTATGCTCTGTGGCTTATCGTAGTCTAGATAATACTTAATACCATCATACTCTATAGTAGGTACTGGTAAATATTTCGATAGTTCTTTTGTCACTCCTAAAGCTCCTGTAGCTGGTCCCCCACAGCCATGAGGAGCAGAAAACGTTTTGTGTAGATTAAAGAAACACATATCGAAACCCGCTTCTTTAGCACGAGTTATTCCTAATATACCATTTGCATTTGCTTGGTCATAAGAGCATAGTCCACCTACTTCATGAACCAACCTAGTAAATTCTTTAATATTAGGATTGAATAATCCAGTATCTTCTGGATTTGTTATCATTAATGCAGCCGTACGTTCAGATAAAACACTTTTTAAAGCATCCACACTTGGATAGCCTTCATCATCAGGATATAGGTTAATAACCTTATACCCTTTTATAGCTGGTGTGGCTGCATCCGATGGATGAGAAAATATTGTAGTAATAATTTCATCTCGTTGCTGGCTTTCATTTTTTTCTTCAAAATAAGCATGAATTATAGACGAAATTGTAAATAGAGCTTGAGAACCTCCTCCTGGTTGAAATGAAAATTTGTCCAAACCAGATATTTCTCTCATCAATAAATCTGTTTTATAAATTATTTCTAAGGCACCTTGTACAGTATCTTCATCCTGCAACGGATGTAGTTCAGTAATCGAATCTAAAGACGCTAACTGGTCATTAATCTTAGGATTATATTTTATTGTACATGTTCCTTGTCCAACATCAATGTTTAAGTCTCCTCCAAGAGTTTGCTGTGAAACATGCAAATAGTGTCTTAAAACTTGTGGTTGTGGGATCTCAGGCAATTTAGGACTTTCTTTCCTAATCATATTAGCCGGGATACTTGATATTCCATCACCTACCTCATCTTCAATTACCTTTTCTGCTTTTGGTATTAATATTCCTCTCTGACCTTCAGTAGATAACTCGAAAATTATAGGTTCATCCCATTTTGCCTGATGGTAATTCCTTAACTTGTTATCGTAATTTGAACTCATATTTACTACTCCTTTCTCCTGCAAGTTTTGTTTCTATTTCTTATCATTTCAATATATTAGTCAATGCATTGACTAACTTATCAATATGATTTTTTGTATGAACCTCAGTAACACAATATAAAGCACATTGTCCAAGTTCAGGAAATTCATCAGATAAATCTTTACCACCAAAGATTCCATAATTAAGCAATTCTTTATTTATTTCTTTAACTTTTTTGTTTGTATGGTTAAAATCAACTATAAACTCTTTAAAATGGGTTGAACTAAATACAGGAGCAAATACATTATTTATTTTGGAAATTTGTTTAGCTGCATACATAGAGTTTTGAATAATCAACTTGCCCAATTCTTCCATTCCTCTTGGCCCCATAACAGCTAAATATACCCCTGCAATAATGCCCCACAATCCTGCTGCAGTTCCTACATACTCCTTTGCCTTTTCTCTGGATGCTAAGGAAGTTCTTTCAAAAGCAACATCTCCAAAACCAAATTCTCCTTCTACCGAAGTAGGTGCAATACCATAAAGTCGATTTGGATATTCTTGCATATATTTTTCTTCCTCGAAAGTAGAGATAAAACCTCCGTGTCCACCACCATAATTCATATGTATCCCTAGTGGTTGAATATCCCCACAGACAATATCTGCCCCATAATGACTTGGTGGTTTAATAACTCCTAAAGAAATTGGGTCCACTCCAACTAAACATAATCCAGAACTTTCATGTATAATTTTTGATATCTTTTCTCCCTGTTCTTCTATAAAGCCTAGATAGGATGGATTTTCCAAGTATATTGCTGCAGTTTCCGATGTGATTTTAGCTTTTAAATCATCTAAGTTCATTTGTCCTGTTTTATTGTCATAATCTACTAATATAATTTTTAAGTCAGGCTTACAATAATTTCTTATGATTTTTAGTCTATCTGGACTTATTGTTCTAGATATTAGAATTTCGCTTTTCCCAGTTATCCTAGAGGCCATACGTATAGCTGTTGATGCAGCTTGACCCCAATCATATGTTGGAACATTAACAATATCCATATCTAATAATTCTGCCATCATGCTTGCATATTCAAAAAGTGCTTGATATTTACCATGTTCCTCATAAGTGTCTCCACTATAAGCTGTTAAAAATTCACCCCTTCGGCCAATTTCATCACAAATTGATGGTATATAATGTTGCCAACATCCTCCTCCTAAGAAATTAATGTTTTCACTACATGTTTTGTTTTTTGATAATATTTCTTTCACATGTCTAGCTAATTCGATTTCAGATAACAAAGGCTTTGGAATGTTCATTTTACCATTAAATCTTAAATCTTCTGGAATACTATCGTAAAGCTCTTCTATAGAGTCTACCCCAATATTCTTCAACATTTCCTCCTTTATTTGGGGAACTGAATTGGGGATATATGGATAAATTATAGATTCATCTTTTTTCATTGATAACACCTCCTATATATTTTGTATCAATTAATCTAATTGTCATAGTACTTTTACTTCCACATTTATGGAAAAACAAATAACCCTTTGAAGATGCATAGTAACACTGTTACTAAAAATTATTTTAATTACACAATTGCTTTATAGCTTTTGAGATAGTTTTCGGAAATGCCATACTTTTTGCTATAATACTTATTTAAAACATAGCTAATTCCGACAAGGCATGCTATTCCTAATATATTTAGAATTATTGAATTAATTGCTGTTGATTGGTAAATAATAAGAACTATAAAATCTAAAATCCCACATGTTAGGGCATATGGTAATTGGGTAGTTACATGGTCTATAACATCCCCTCCTGCAAATAAAGCTGATAATACGGTAGTATCGGATATAGGCGAGCAATGATCACCAAAGACCGCTCCAGAGCATACTGCTCCAGTTACTACATACACGAATTCTATACTTCCCGTTAAATAATAAGCCATTGGAATGGCTATAGGTGTTACTATAGCAAGAGTACCCCAAGACGTTCCTGTTGCAAAAGATATAATCATAGAAAATATTAAAATTATTGATGGCAAAATTACTGGTGAAATACTTTCTCCTACTAAACCTATAAGATAATTAGGTAAATTCATATCTTCTGTAACAGCTGCTAATGACCATGATAAAACAAGTATTACACAAGCTAATAGCATAAGTTTAAACCCAGATAATAAGGTATCCGTAATTTCGTTAATATTCATAATCTTGTATAATAGGGCAATTATTATGCCAGTAATCAACATAGCCATGGCTCCCCATAGCAACGCTTGCATAGAATCCGTATTTGAAAGTAATTCAGTGAAGTTTTCAGCAGGTAATCCAGTCTTATAAAATCCATATAAGGTTATTACTACCAACACAAGAATTGGTATTACAAAGCTTTTTATCATAGGTTTAGTTTCTTTAGGTTCTCCCAATTCATTGTCTACATTTAGCATTGAATATGAACCTTCTCTGGTTGTTTTGTCTTCAGTATAAGATCTATATTCAGCTTTAAGCATAGGACCATAGTCCCTGCCAGTAATTACTATTATTCCTACAAAAACAATGCCAAAAATTGCATAAAAATTAAAAGGTATACTATGAACATATACTGAAAATGGAGATGCATTATTTATGCCACAGGTTGCTAATGCTGGACCTAACAGTCCTATCTCAAAAGCTACCCAATCTGATATAAATAATGTAGCCATTGGTGCAGCAGTAGTATCTAATATATAGGCTAACTTTTCAGAAGACAACTTCTTTTCTTTAAATATATCCCTAAAAACATTGCCAACAATAACTGAGTTGGTATAATCATTGAAAAAAACTATCATCCCTAACAGCCATGCTCCAATACCAGCCCTTTTACGAGTTTTTATTTTATTTTTTGCCCACTCTGTTAGAGCTTTGCTTCCCCCTAACTTCCATATGAAAGCAACACTGCCTCCCATTATTAATGTAAATACTAGTAATTGAGTATTTGAAGTTGATGTTATAGAATTTACCATAGTTGTAATAAAGTAATCGATGGCACTAAAAATATTACCATTAAACATTAATATTCCACCAGCAAAAACCCCAACAATCAAAGATAATAATACATTCTTTGATATAAAGCATAGTACAATAGCTATTATCGGTGGCACTAAGGATAAAAAACCATAATTTCCATCCATAATTATTCCTCCTCAAATTTTGAATTTTCACAACTTACTTATCTTTGCTGTTTTAAACAAATCTTAAGTATACATTGTTATCTATCTCCTTTAATTAATATTTGGGAATATTTTTTACTATAGAAATTACAATGCATTATTTATGCCAGTATTGTGAATATTTTAAAAGCAAAAATAATGATAATTACTTGTTTTCATCGTGGCTAAAAATATTGTTTATCTACTGATAGATTCAAAAATGACTCATTGATTCATTTTTGAATCTATCAATAAATTGTTACATTTAAATAATATTCTTCATAAAAAGGCTCCCATAATGGCAAAAAAGAATTATTTATTTGCATATTTATATTATGATTCATTAACAACTCAAAATTCAACCATTTCTCTATACTCAAAAATAACATAAAAGTAAAATCAGCTATTTCTTTAATCAAAATAATTATAAGACAGCTGATTTTACATTATTCTATTAATTTTTCATCATAATTCACAGGTTGTATTTTTTTAATTTTCTTACTACTGTTGATTGGCTAATTCCAAGAATTTTACCTATTTCTCTAGTTGACATTTTGCTATTTTTAACTGTTTTAAATACCTTTTCTTCTGTTCTCTCTAATATCTCCTGTAAATTCATAGCTTGAAGATTAGATATATCTTCATAACTATTTTTTTTCTCCATACCTAGACTAGCAATTACATCTTTTAATGTAATTATTTCATCTATAGAATTAATAAATACACGTTGTATAAAGTTTTCTAACTCCCTTATATTACCTGGCCAATTCAATTCAGATAAATATTGTAATGCATCTTCATTAATAGTTTTGCTAGATTCATATTTTAAATTATTTTCTTTAATAAAATATTTAACTAAAGGAACAATATCCTCTTTTCTCTGTCTCAATGGTGGTACATTTATTGGATATACATTTAATCTGTAGAATAAATCTTCTCTAAAAGTACCTTCAAATATCATTTGCTTTAGATTCCTGTTAGTTGCTGCAATAAACCTAACATCAATCTTAATAGGTATTGTTCCCCCAATTCTATATATCTCTTTTTCCTGGATAGCTCTAAGTAATTTTGCTTGAAGACTTAATGGGAAAGCAGAAATTTCATCTAAAAACAATGTGCCCCCATTGGCAATTTCGAAGAAACCTGATTTTCCGTCAATTTTTGCTCCTGTAAATGCTCCCTTTTCATAACCAAATAATTCAGATTCTACTAGATCATTTGGTATTGATGCACAATTTATTTTTACAAATGGATGATTGCTTCTATTACTTGAACTATGAATTATCTGGGCTATCCCTTCTTTTCCTACACCTGATTCTCCGTTGATGAGTACATTACAATCAAAACTTGATACTTTTAGTGCTTTCATTACAACTTGTTCCATTTGTTTACTAGTATATACATAATTGTTAATATCAACTTCCTTTAACATTCTAGACTTCTCATCAGTCCCAAAATTATTAATATGCTTATCAAATATAATTTGTCTATATATATTTTCTTGTAAATTTCTCAAATCCTTATTTTTTTCTAATAAATTTACTACAAACTTTTCATGTCCTTCACAATATCCCTTATATGCTAGAATATTAATATCCCTTCCAATACCTTCTGCGTTTAAGAAAGCAGTCTTATAATTACTACCTATTCCTGCAAAATACAAAGTTCCATTAGGCTTAGTGCATAAAACACTTAAAATCTCAGTTCCCGGTGAACGTGAACAATTAATAGTTAAATCAAAAAGTTCTTTCTCAATAGTCATAATAGTATCAAAAGCTTCTATTGTATTAGAAATATCAAAGTCATAAATTCGATTATAAATATTATACTTACTTAAAAAATTTTTTTCTTCTTTGGTTCTAACAATTCCAATTATATCTTCACCATGATTTAACTTCTCTCTTACAGCATAAGCGCATAATAACCCAATTTTTCCACCTGCTTCAACTATAAGTACTTTGTCACCCTGTTTAGCCAAACGATTAACTTCCTTTGAAGATGCCCCTTCATCTAAAGCATATATTAGTTCGTTTGCAGAAAATATATTATCTATCTTAATAATCTGTGTACTGGAAAAAAGTATTGCTTCCCCTTCCACTTCAATCTGTGCATGATCTATATGAATCCTATTAATCTTATATATTCTTATTGGTGTGAGGGATAGTGTTGTTGAAATAATATAATCACCCACATTAATATCCTGAGTGTTATTATATTTCTTACCTATCTTTTTAACTTTTCCAAATAATATACCACCTGTATCAGTAACAGGATTATGCAATTTACCTCTTTTATCAATAATCTCTAGTATTTTCCTCTCTATTCTGCTAATATCTCCTTGACATTCTATTGTTATTTGATCAAAGCTTGCTAAATCTATGTTGATAATCTTCACATCAATCAATATTTCATTGTTAAATATTTCCATCGCATTGTCAAGTTTCCACGCTGGTTGAGGTAAAGTGTTTTTAGGTTCTAAGGCTCTATGAACTCCATATTCGGTAAACTTTGTCACCTCTCATCACTTCTCCTTTTGCTAACTATAGGGCGAATATTCGCCCTACGTTAGAAATACCATTTTAGGGAAAATTCTTCTCCACTTATCCTCTTGAACAGCTCTTCATATTTATATAGTCCAGAGGGGTTGATTACTTCATTAATCAAAAATTCACCAAATTCTTTTGGCTTTTCGGATATACTATTAATGCCTTGATTTCTGCAGAATACTTTTCTTAACATCTCACAAGTTACATCCCCCATAAAATAATTATGCATATAGATAGGATGAGTTGTATAGTGAATTCTATAGCCAAAAGGCGGTGCTTCTGTAGATGATTTATCCCCAAATAATTCTCCATAAACTTTAAAATATAATTCATATATATCATCTAAAGAAGTGATATTATTTCTATACAGCTCATGGTCAAAGAAAATATTTCCTATGAACCTTAGATAATTTAACTTTTCATATACTGCCATTTCTTTGAATTCTTCTTCTACACTTTCATCAAAAAAGTTCTTATAAAATAGTTTATCGTATAAAAAACTTCCAAATAGGTTTGCTATACCTTCTGTAACTATTCCACTTATTCCACTGTTTAATATTATTTCATTAGGGTCTTGTAAAAAAGAATGAACTCCATGCCCAGTTTCATGTAGAAGGACTTTGAATTCACTATATTGATTCTTTATATTGGTAAGAATCCTTGAATCCTTCCTTGTTTCTATTGGGAAATTATATCCCCATTCAGATTTATTCTTTCTTGGAAATACATCATAAGTAATATTAAATTTATCCAAATCTATTCTAAAACCCAAAAAGAAATCCCTTATAATATTATAATAGTTAGACATATCCACTTTAGTATTTAGAGAAGGAGATATCTTAGACTTTATATATTCTTCGTCCCAAGGCTTGATTTCTTCCTTATTTATGTATTTATTGGCATATCCCTCTCTCTTATTATTCAATATATCTATATATTGTCCTAGTTCCTCTTTCCACCCATGAAAAATATTTGGGCTAAGTTCATCTCTTTCCAATTTATATTCGACAAAATCTTTAGAATCATAGGCCTTAGCTAGCTCTTTTCTCAAGTTTATCAGCTCAATAAATCCTCCATCCACTAAAGGCTTGTTTATCTGGTTCCTTGAAAAATAAGCCTTTTTTCTTAAACTCTTATCTTCTTCTTTTGACAGTACTTGGTCTATTTCTACGGAGGCTATCTCCCTTCCATCTATATTAAATCGAAAAGTGTTAAGTATTTTAGATAATTCATTGGTTTTTCTTCTTATTTCTAAATTCAATTCATTTAATTGTTTGCTCATATGAAAAGGTTCAAAAATACTATAAGCTATTTCAATCCGTCTTCTATCCACAGGTTCTAATTCTTTATCCCTATGTTGGCAAATTATTTCAAAGTTCTCCTTGTCCTCTAAAAATTCAATTATTTCCTTATTGGCTTCTTCAATCCCCAAATCATAACCAGTAGTATATAATACCCAACCTAATTTATTAGCATATACTCGTCTTCTATATAGTTCTTTGAATAATTCATTAATCTTTTTAATAGACATAGAAACACCCCTTTGTTTTTATTATATCTATTATATCATTAGAGACTCTAGACGATAAGATTTGTTAATAGAAAAGAGCCCTTATGGACTCTTTTCTATTACTTCTAAATTTTTTCTAGTTTTATTCCTGTTAAATGACCATTTAAATCTTGTTCTTCTAGGGAATCATCAGTTATTCTTTTTATGGATAATGCTAAAGTTTCATCTTTGATATAGTCTTCAAATAATTCAACTGCTTCTTTTATTTCATCATCTCCATCATAATAGATGTTGATATTATCCAATACCTCATATCCATTGTTCTTTCTCATCTGTTGAACTTTAGATATAAATTCTCTTGCATATCCTTCATCAATTAAATCCTTTGTGAGAGTAGTGTCAAGAATTACAAACAAGTTATTTTCCATGGCTACGTCAAAACCTTCTTTTGAAGATATAGTAACCATTACATAATCTTTCTCTATTTCTACTTCTTCTCCATCTAGATTTAAAATCAATTTTTCACCAGAATCTAGTTTACTCACTGCCTCATGAGGATTCAACTCATTTAGAACTTTTCCAAAAGTTTTAACTTTAGAACCTAAAATAGGTCCTACTACTTTAAAGTTAGGTTTTAGAGAATAATTCATAAACTGGCTTAAATCTTTTTCAAATACTACTTCCTTAACATTTAATTCTTCTTTAATAAGAGGTACTAAATCTTTAATTTTCTCTTGGTATTTTCCATCAATTAGGACTTCTTTTATTGGTTGACGCACCTTAATTCTAACTGCTTCTCTAGAAGCCCTTCCTAATCCCACTAAATCTCTTACTAAATCCATCTTTTCTTCTAATTCTAAATCTATTAGTTCTTCCTTATATTCAGGGTAATAATCTAAATGTACCGATTTATTGTCGGTTAAACTTCTATATAACTCTTCTGATATAAAAGGTACAAAAGGTGCAATCATCTTGCTTATACCTACTAATATTTCGTAGGTAGTATTATATACAGCTTTTTTATCGTCATCTAGTTCAGTAGACCAGAAACGTCTCCTCGAGCGCCTTATATACCAATTAGATAGGTCTTCTATAACAAATTCTTGAATTCCTCTTGCTATTCTAGTTAATTCAAAAATATCCATATCCTTTTTTACTTGCTTTATGAGGCTATTATATTTTGAAAGTATCCATCTATCAATTTCTTCTCTTTTTTCATATTCTATGAAGAATTCTCTTGGATCTACATCATCTGTATTAGCGTATAGAGAGAAGAAATTATATACATTTCTTATACTTCTAAAGAATTTGCTCTCTATCTCTCTAAGTCCATCTTCATCGAATCTAGTTGGAGTCCATGGTGGAGATACATAGATTAAATACCATCTCAATACATCTGCTCCATATTTATCGAATAAAGTAAATGGGTCTACTGTATTCCCCCTAGACTTAGACATTTTCTTTCCATCTTTATCTAGTACTAAATCGTTTACTAATACACTTTTATAAGGAGATTTCCCTGTTACAAAAGTGGATATAGCCAATAATGAGTAAAACCATCCTCTAGTTTGGTCTATTCCTTCGCAGATATAGTCTGCAGGGAATAATTTATCAAAGTTTTCCTTATTCTCAAAAGGATAATGGTGTTGAGCAAAAGGCATTGCACCACTGTCAAACCATACATCTACTACATCTAATTCTCTATTCATAGTTCCATTACATTTATCACATTTAAAATGAACATTATCTACATATGGTCTATGAAGTTCTATAGACTCATCTATATCTTCTATTGCCCTTTCTACTAATTCACTAATTGAACCTACACTTGTAGTATGACCACAATCTTCACATCTCCAAATAGGTAATGGTGTTCCCCAATATCTAGTCCTTGATATAGCCCAATCATTTAAATTTTCTAGCCAATTACCAAATCTCTTTTCTCCAACAAAATCTGGGTACCAGTTTACTCCATTATTGTTTTCAATTAATTTATCCTTTAATTTGGTAATTTCTATATACCAGCTAGGCTTTGCATAATAAAGTAAGGGGGTATGACATCTCCAACAATGAGGATAATTATGAACCATTCTTTCTTTTTTGAATAGTTTCCCATTTTCCCTTAACCATCTTACTATTTCTGGATCTGCATCTATTACAAATTTGCCTTTCCAAATAGTGTCAGTAAACTTCCCTTCATCATCTACTGGTTGTAATACTGGTAAATTGTATTTCACGCCTGTATTATAGTCATCTTCACCAAAAGCTGGAGCAGAGTGGACTATTCCTGTACCATCTTCTGTAGTTACATAGTCTCCCATTGTAACATAAAATGCTTTTTTATCTCCTTCTACCTTTATAAAAGGGATTAACTGCTCATATTCTACATACTCTAAATCCTTACCTTTTAACTCCTCTAATACTTCATAATCTTCTCCTAATACATTGTTAGCTAATACTTTACTTACATAGTATATTTCATCATTTTGTTTTACTCTTAAATAGATTTCGTCTGGATTAACTGTAAGGCACACATTGCTAGGTAGAGTCCAAGGTGTAGTAGTCCAGGCAAGAAAGTATTCATCTCTATCCTTTCGCTTAAACTTTACTACTACCGTTTCTGATTTTATCTCTTCATAACCTTGAGCTACTTCATGGGAAGCCAAACCTGTTCCACAACGAGAACAATAGGGTAATATCTTATGCCCTTCGTAGATTAATCCTTCTTTAAAAAATTTGTCTAAAATCCACCATACGGATTCTATATAATCATTTTCTAAAGTTATATATGGATTGTCTAAATCGATTTCATAGGCCATTCTTGTGGTCATATCTCTCCACAGTTTTTCATATTGGAATACAGATTCTCTACATTGCTTATTGAATTCCTCAATTCCATATTCTTCAATTTCATACTTGTTCTTTAAATTTAATTTTTTCTCAACTTCAATTTCCACAGGTAAGCCATGGGTATCCCATCCTGCTTTTCTTTTTACTTGATATCCTTTCATAGTTTTATATCTACACACTAAATCCTTCAAGGTCCTAGCCATTACATGATGTATTCCAGGTTTGCCATTAGCAGTTGGAGGCCCTTCGTAGAAAATAAAAGGTTTATTTTCATCTCTAGTTTCTACAGATTTATGAAGAAGATCAATTTGTTCCCAGTATTTAGAAATATCCTGTTCTCTTTTACTTACTGATTCATTAGATAATTCTCTAAATCTACTCAATTCTTTCATCCTTTCTATTTTAAGTATGATAAAAGTCCCTAAGCAGAGCTTAGGGACGAATTTCCGCGGTACCACCCAAATTATAGGATATAATATATGTTATCCTACCACTTCATTTATATAACGCCTATAGCGTAATATCCTACTATAATTTCAGATATTATACTCCGAGGTGATTTTCATAAAAGGTTTACTAATAATCTCTCACCCTGTGATTATTTCTCTGTACAATAATTTCCTTTTATTACTGTCCCCGTCTTCGTAATTAATATTGTATTTTGTGTATTAATATATAACAAATCCATTGTGTTTGTCAAGTTTATTTATATTTATATTTATATTATACAATTCATTATATCATCTTTTGATATTCCAGAAAAGTAATAACCTATATCTATATTATCTAACACCTTGCCTATTTCATCTTCTTTATACCTGGCACCTATGAATTTATCTTCTACGTCGGATATTTCTCCTCCTCCAAAGAAATCTCCATAAAATTTAATTCCTTTAATTATTCCTTCATGCACATCTATTTTAATTTCAACTTTTCCTGAAGGAAATCTATTGGATTTCTCTATGTTGAAATCTGGAGAACTACCGAAATTCCATTCCCAAGTAGCATACCTTTCTTCCATTAGTTTGTTTATATTGGCATAGTCTTCTTCTGACAATTTATATTCTTTAATTTCTTTATTTCCTTCAAACATATGCTCTAATAAAAGCTGTTTAAAATCCTCAACAGCAATATCATCTTTTAAATGATCTTTTATATTTGTAACTCTACTCCTAACAGATTTTACTCCTTTAGAGGCTATTTTATCTTTTGATACCTTTAAAGCTTTCCCTAGAACCTCTAAGTTTGTATCAAAAAGCATGGCTCCATGATGAAGAACTTTTCCCTTTTTCATATATTGTGCATTGCCACAAAATTTTTTACCATCTATTGTAATATCATTTCTACCAGAAAATTCTGCTTTTACTCCTAATTTCCCTAATACTTCTATAACTGGTTGGGAAAAAGCTTCAAAGTTAAAAGCAGATGTACTTTTGCTTTTGGATATTATAGTATAATTCAAATTACCATAATCATGGTAAACAGCTCCGCCACCAGACAATCTTCTTACCACATTTATATTGTTTTCTTTTATATAATCTAAATTTATCTCTTGAATGGTATTTTGATTTTTCCCTACAATTATGGAAGGCTCATTTATCCATAATAAAAAAATCTCATCAAACTGATTTAAACTATCAAATACATATTGTTCTAAGGCTAAATTGAATTGAGGTCTATTGTCATTGTTTCTGATGTATATCATATAAATCCCTCCATTTAATTATTAAATAATACCATTATATTTTATCTAATATTTAGGTAATTGTAAAATATTGTTTATAGTTTAACCCATTATTTCATCTTGCAACTTCCTTAATTTATATATATTCTTTTCCGTATTCATTTCTAACATATCATAGGTTATAGGCTGGCCTTTCTTAATATCTTTAACTACTTTAGTATCTTTATCAATAAGCCCTATGGGAACTAAATTCTCCTCTTTTGCCACTTCATACTCTTCTATACTACCATAAACAGTATATCCTCCTATGCCATCTAATTTTTCTCCTACTTTTAAATCTTTCTTGGCTATTGCAATAGTTTCAGCTACTATCCCTTCTGTGGGTGCTATAGTTGCTTCCTTATAATAGTATGCATTAAAAATAGTTATAGGTGTTTCCAAGCTTGTAAGATGATAAGGTCTATATAGTACATAGTTAGGTCCTGCCCCCATGTTCAAGTACTCTAATTGTTTATGTACTTCAGCTAATTTTGTGGTAAAAATAGCAAAAACTCCTGGAGCAATTCCCCTTACATAGTCAACTACCCTATATTTATTGAGAATTCCCCCTTCTTCTTTTAGCCTAAAAAATCTAGTCAATTCCTTCAAATTACTATTAATACCATGGCCTCCCCTTATATCTGGAATAAAACCTGTAGCATTGGCCATGCAAGTCATCTCAATCATAGTATTGGTTCCATCGATAAAACCCGTTAACATGTGAGGTTTTAACTCTTTTTCTAAAGCTTTTACATATACGGTATCTGGGTTTGCCTCTAAATCTAAGGGATTATTTTTCCCTTTTCCAATAGCTAATACATCAAACCCTAATCCTACAGCAAAATTGTATAGTTCCATAACTGCACCAGGTTCATCTCCTGCTGTTCCTGTATATACAACTCCTGCCTCCTTAGCTTTTTTATATAAGATTGGCCCAACTACTGAATCTGCTTCCACATTTAACATGATTATATGTTTTCTATTCTCTATTGAACTTAGGGAAATTTTTGCACCTACTTCAGGTACCCCTGTAGCATCTACAACCACCTCAATAATATTGGCTTTTGTTGCCATATTCATATCCTCAGTTGCAACATATTTTCCCTTTTCTAAATAATAATTTATATCCTTTAAGGAGTTTGAGATAACTATATCCTCTTGCCCAACACCTGCGGACAGAAGTGCATCTACCGCTTTTTTTACATCTCTATTTACAACTAGTGAAGGCCACATTCCTTTAATTCTAGACATTTGGTTTATTAAACCTTTCCCCATTTTACCTGCTCCCACTATAGCAACTCTTATGTATTTTTCTTGTTTTGCTAATTCATTTAATCTTTTTTTCATAGTATGCATAAAATCAATCCTTTCAGTATCTTTCTTTCCTTATCTTAAAGAAGCATTTCTACCAGCTACATATCCCGATGACCAAGCCCACTGAAGATTAAAACCACCACAATCTCCATCTATATCCATAATTTCTCCTGCAAAAAATAGTCCTTTTACAAGTTTTGATTCCATAGTAGAATTTTCTATCTCATTAGTGACAATACCTCCAGCAGTAATCTGTGCATTATCCCAAGATTTACTACCAATAATATTAAATCTTAAATCCGTCAAAATAGCTGATATTTTTCTCACTTCCTCATTGGATAAATGGGCGATTAGTTTGTTCTTATCTATTGCCGTTTCGTTTAGAATAGGGAGTATTAATCTTTTGTTTATTAAGCCAATAAGGCCTATTTCTATGGTCTTTTTTGGCATAAAACCAAATCTATATTGTAAATAGTCAAATAATTCTTCTTGAGTTCTAGTATGGATTATGGATACTTTAAGCTGTATACTTTTCCCCTTTTTTAAATAATAAAGGGCAGTCCTACTCAATTGAAGAATAGGAGGTCCTGATATACCGTAGTTAGTAAATAATATATCCCCACTATCTTCTTTAAGCAGTTTGTTTTTATCATAAAGTCCAGCAGTACCTATAAATTTGACTCCATCTACCTGTTTAAATAAATCTCCTTCCAGCTTAAGTTGGACTAAACCGGGAAATACTTCAATTAAGCTATGACCTAATTCCTGAGCTAATACATATCCATTCCCATCTGAACCGGTATTAGGCGCTGCATTACCGCCTGTAGCAAGAATTACCCTATCTCCATATATTTCCCTTCCATCCTTTAGGGTTAATATAAAATTATTATTATTATTCTTGATATCTACTACATAAGCCTCCGTCATAACTTCTATATCTAAATATTCCAATTCAAATCTCAACACATCTAGAACACTAGAACTTTGAAAAGATAATGGAAACACCTTGCCATCTTCTTCAATGGCAGGAGTGATGCCTAATACTTCAAAGAAATTTATTGTTTCGTCTACATTAAATTGTGATAAACAACTATAGGGAAATTTTTTATTTTCTCCATGATAATTTTCTATGGATAGATTTACATTGGTATAATTACATCGTCCATTTCCTGTAGCTAATATCTTTCTACCAACTCTATTGTTTCTTTCAAGTATAATTACATCTGCGCCCTGGTTCCTCGCAGAGATTGCAGCCATCATCCCTGCAGCACCACCACCCACTACCAATACCTTAGGCATAATATAACTTCCTCTCTAAATTAATTGTTATTCTTAATTATCATTCCTTTTTATTCTATATGTTATTTTGGATTTTGTCTATTATTAAGTATATAACAAATAGAGCCTATCTTATCAGCATAAGATAGGCTACTTTATTTATTATATATTAGTTTATCTCCTATTTAAAATAGCATTTAATGCTATTCCTACTATAGCTGCAAAGCTTAATCCAGATATTGTAACAGTTTTAGTAACTGGAATCCCTATAGTAATACCCAATTTACCCTCTACAATTCCACTTCCAAGGCCTAATATTATAATTGTTCCCATAACTATTATGTTTTTCCAGTTAAATTCTACATTGTTTGTTTTTATGGTTTTCACACCTATTAAGGATATCATACTAAATAACATTAAACTTATTCCGCCCATTACAGGTGTAGGTATAGTGCTTAAAAATACTCCTATTTTTGATACAAATCCTAACATTACTGCAAATATAGCTGCTAGCCTTAATATAGATGGGTCATAGTTTTTGGTTATTGCTAAAACCCCTGTGTTTTCACCATAGGTTGTATTGGCTGGTCCTCCAATTAAAGCTGCTAACGTTGTTGCCAGTCCATCTCCCAATAAGGTTCTATTTAAACCTGGATCCTCTATGAAATTTTTACCTACAACTTGACCATTAGTAGTTATATCTCCTAAATGTTCCATAAAGACTGCTAATACTACAGGGGCTATTATGGTTATAGCACCTATATCAAATTTAGGGAATCTAAAAGTTGGTATTGCAAATAATGCAGTGTCTTTTATTATACTTGTATCAGCAACTCCCATTTTTAATGAGATTAAATATCCAACAGTTACTGCTATCAATATTGATAACTGTTTAAAAATGCCTTTTCCTTTAAAATTAACTAACAATGCTGTTCCTAAGGTTATACCAGCTAACAAAAAATTTTCTCTAGCATTACCAAAAGCCACTGGGATTAAGTTCATGCCTATTACTATTATCATAGGTCCTATAACTTGAGGAGCAAGATATTTTTGTATTCTTTCTACTCCAATTTTCTTTATTAAGAAAGACAATATTACATAGATTAAACCTGCTACTACCATACCACCTTGAGCATAAGCCAAGTCCCCATTATATATTTCCTTTACTGTTAATATCACTGGTATAAAAGCAAAAGATGAGCCTAAGAAAACTGGAACCTTACCTTTTGTACAAAGATGGAATATTAAGGTTCCAAGACCTGCTGAAAACAGCGCTACAGATGGATTAAATCCTGTAAGCATTGGCACCAAAACTGTTGCACCAAACATTGCTATTAAATGTTGAAGAGCTAAAATAACTTTTTTTGAATTATGCCATAATCTAGATTCAGTTTTACCTGATTCGTTTATAATTACATTTTCAGTCATAAAAAAACCTCCCTTTTTTAGTTTGTAGGAGAGTTTTCTCTCCTTTTCAGCCTCCCTGGACTGATTTAAAGGACTGTTAGATTGTAATTGTATTGGCGTAAAAAAAGTCTTGCCGCCAGCAAGACTTTTTATGCAATATGCACAATTATCCCTATATTACAATCTTGCCAGTCTCTCTGGACTGATTTAAAGATTTACTCTATATTTTTATTCTTAAATATTATACCACCATATTGTTCATTAAGCAACAATTATTTTATAACCTTCTATAGATTTCTTTATCATCTAATCCATCTATATTTAAACCATGATTAATTTGTTCCAGTATAAGATTTTTATCCTTCATAAGAGTTCCCCTTAATGAAATATAATTTGAAGCATGATTACTTCTAAATATACAATTATCAACTTTAAGTCCTTCTATCAAAACCTTTGTCTCTCTTAATACTTCCAAGGGAGTTAAGAGTTCAAATTTACCTTCCTCTACTTCTTTATAAAGTAAAGTGTCTTCTTCTAACAGTAAAGTCAATAACCCGATATAATGGGGTTTCATTTCATTTAGGGTTTTAGCTGATTCTACTGCATGAAGTTCTGAATTGGCCTTCCCCCCAATTCCAGATATTAAAGTAACCGAAAGTTCTATACCAGCCTCAATGATTTTTCTACCTGCTTCTATCATTTGTGAAGAATCTACTCCTTTATTAATATCCTTTAATATCTTATCGCTTCCAGATTCTAAACCTAAATATACAATCCCTAATCCCAAAGATTTTAATTCAAATAATTCCTCCTGTGATTTACCTAAAATGGATTTTGGAGAACCGTATATTCCTACTCTTTCACATTCTGGAAATAACTTTTTTATTGCTTTAAGTATCTTCACCAATTCCTTGGTTTTAATCACCAAAGCATCTCCATCAGCTAAAAATACACGTTTTACATTTTTATAATATTTTCTACCAACAATTAAATCTTCAATTATTTCTTCTGTACTTCTTATTCTAAATTTATCCTTTTTATACATGGAACAAAATGTACATTTGTTATGAGAACATCCTATGGTGGCTTGAACTATTAAGCTATAGGCTTCACTAGGAGGCCTATAGAGGGCTCCTTCGTATTTCATTTATATCTTCTCCTTTTAGGTTAACAAATTATGTTTTCTGAAAATGTTTTATCAGCACTTATCAATTCATCAGATTTGTTTAAATGAGTAAAAACACCTGAGAATTCTAAGTTATTGAATTCGAAATAGGTTAAATTTTTTAGCATTGTTTGTTATATAAACAATACCCCAAAATATTATTATTAAAATAATTACATATTTCTTATTTTTATAATAATCAACTCCTTCCTTTAATTTTAAGTATATCAATTTCAATTTGTTTTTCAAAATAACAAAAAACCCCTACTTCGACCTACGAAATAGAGGTTTTTATCTATGTATTTGGCAGCGTCCTACTCTCCCAGGGCGTTACCACCCAAGTACCATCAGCGC
>NZ_PPXX01000074.1 GCF_021655075.1 Clostridium sp. Cult2 | reverse complement strand
AAGAAATGAAAACTCAATAGAAACATGCATTGAATACAATAAGCAATTTAAAGATACAAATCATATTACCATACCCTACTTACCTGATGAAGATTTAATTAATAAATTGGTAGATGAAGGATATGAGAAGAATAAGTAATAGAAAGGAGATTTAAATGGCCAGATTAGTTCAATGTGTACCTAACTTTAGTGAAGGAAGAAATAAAGAAATAATAGAAAAGATAGTAGAAGAAATAAGGATAATAGACGAGGTGAAATTATTAGATTATTCCATGGATAAAGATCATAACAGATCTGTAGTAACCTTTGTTGGTGAACCTGAACAGGTTGTAGAAGCAGCTTTTAATTCAGCTAAGGTTGCAGCTGAACTAATAGATATGACGAAACATACTGGAGGACATCCCCGAATGGGGGCAACAGATGTAATACCATTAATACCTATATCCGATGTAACTATGGAAGAATGTGTAGAGTATTCTATACAATTAGGCAAAAGAATAGGTGAAGAACTGAGTATTCCAGTTTTCCTATATGAAAAATCTGCAACATCTAAAGAAAGGGGAAATTTAGCAGATGTTAGAAGAGGACAATATGAAGGGATGGCAGAAAAACTTAAACAGGAAGAATGGACACCAGACTTTGGACCTAGTACTTTGAATATTAAAGCTGGTGTAACAGCAATAGGAGCTAGAATGCCTTTAGTTGCATTTAATGTAAACTTAGGAACTGATAATGTGGAAATTGCAAAGAAAATTGCTAAGGTTGTACGAGCGAGAACAGGAGGCTTCACCTATTGTAAAGCTATAGGATTAGAAATAAATGAAAGAGGTATAGTGCAAGTTTCCATGAATATGGTTGATTATACTAAAACTTCCCTATTTAGAGTATTTGATACTATAGAAAGGGAAGCAAGAAGATATGGAGTAAATGTTATAGGAAGTGAAATCATAGGATTGGTGCCAATGCAAGCTTTGGTCGATGTAGCAGATTATTATTTAAGATTAGAAAACTTCCATTCCAGTCAAATACTTGAAAAAAGAATGTTTGAATAGGGTGATAATATGAAAGCGGATATTGTTATTAAAAACATAGATAATTTAATAACCTTAAGAGGGCCTAATAGACCTAGAGTAAAAGAGGAAATGAAAGAAATTGGGCTTATAAATGATGGAATAGTTGCAATAAAAGGGGATAAAATAATTTATGTAGGTGAAGGTAAACTACCAACAGATATTAATACCCATGAAAATACTATTTTCATAGATGGCAAAGGCAAAACTGTCACACCAGGCCTTGTGGATTCCCATACCCATCTTATCCATGGAGGTTCTAGGGAACATGAATTATCAATGAAATTGAAAGGAGCTAAGTATTTAGAAATATTAGAAGCAGGTGGTGGTATTCATAGCACAGTAAATTCAACAAAAGAAGCAAATTTTGTAGAACTTTATGATAAAGCAAAAAAAAGTTTAGATATTATGTTAGGGTTTGGAGTTACAACTGTAGAAGCAAAAAGTGGATATGGATTAGAGGATTTTGAAACTGAAATTAAACAGATGGAAGTAGCAAATAAGCTAAACGAAGACCATCATGTAGACGTAGTATCTACTTTTATGGGAGCTCATGCTATACCACCAAAATATAAAGATAATCCAAGAAAATTTATTGATATAATAATAGATGAAATGATTCCACAGGTGGCAGATAGAAAATTGGCCAAGTTCTGTGATGTATTTTGTGAAAAAGGTGTTTTTTCTGTAGAAGAATCAAGGGAAATATTAGAAGCTGGATTAAAATATGGTCTACTTCCAAAAGTTCACGCTGATGAGATTGAACCTTTAGGTGGTGCAGAATTAGCAGCAGAAGTGGGTTGTATTTCAGCAGACCATTTAGTTGCCGCTAGCGATAAAGGGATTAAAATGATGGCGGAAAAAGGAGTAATAGCCAATTTACTCCCTGGGACATCCTTTAACTTACAGACTGGAAAATTTGCACAGGCTAAAAAGATGATAGAAGCAGGAGTTCCAATAGCCATTTCTACAGATTATAATCCAGGTAGTTGCCCAACAGAAAACATGCAATTAGTCATGAGCTTTGCTTCAATTATCATGAAGATGACACCTGAAGAAGTGATAACAGCAGCAACAATCAATGGAGCAGCTTCCTTGAAGCTAGAAGACCAAGTAGGAAGCTTAGAAGTTGGTAAAAAAGCGGATTTAGTTATATTCGATTCACCTAATTTAGATTATATTATCTATCATTTTGGAATAAACCATACGGACAAAGTGATAAAAAACGGGAAATTTGCATTTGAAAAATCTAGCAATATACTATAAAATTATATTTAAATAAGTATACTAAAAGGGAGTAGCTATAGTATTTATTACTAAAATAGGATCAACATACTGGTGAATACACCTGGTCCTATTTACCCTATTATTTAGAGGGGAGCGAGACTTTTAGTTTAATAGGGTACTACTATTAAACTAAAAGTCTTTTTTATAACCTGTAGCAAAGGGAAATTATAACAATTAATAAAGAATAAAAGGAGAAGACATATGATTACTGAATTGATTAGAGCATTTCTTTTAATCTTCATTGCAGAAATGGGAGATAAGACACAGATAATAGCTATGACTTTTGCAACTCAATACAAGGTAAAAGAAGTTTTAACAGGTGTATTCATAGGAGTTTTTCTAAATCATGGTTTAGCAATAGTACTAGGTAGATATTTATCTAGGCTAGTTCCTATGGGTTCCATACAACTAATTGCAGGGATAATGTTTGTCATTTTTGGAATGTTGGCATTAAGGGAGGAAGAGCTAGAAGAAAAGGGGAACAAAAGGAATTCCAGCGCTATTATTACCGTAGCCCTGGCATTTTTTATAGGCGAGCTAGGTGACAAAACCCAGCTTACAGCTATGACATTATCTGCAGAAGGAAATCATCCTTTTTTTATCTTATTAGGGACTACATTAGGCATGTTAGGAACAAGTGGTTTAGGGATTTTTGTAGGTAGCAAAATTGGAGAAAGGATGCCCGATACTTCAATTAAAATCATTTCATCTATAGTATTTATATTTTTTGGAACGTTGAAACTTTATAAATGGATTCCAATAGAACTATTAAATCCATTTAATATAAGGCTTTATTTAATTGTAATCATACCAGTTTATATGATATTGACTAGAAGATTGATTATTAGGAAAAAGCAATCCAAATATTCTCCTATGAAGGAGGTAGCTGCTACCTTATATATTCAAACAAAATTATTAAAAAAAGCAGTGGATGATATCTGTCTTGGTGAAGATGTATGTGGCAATTGTTCTGGTAACAATTGTATAATAGGTTATACAAAGAGTCTTTTAGAAAATGCAAGAGATAATAATCAATTCTATGTTGAAGAAGATATAGGTTTTCAAAAGTTAAAGAATAAAAACTTTGACAAAACCAAAGTGATGGAAGCATTGAGTCTGATAATAGCTGATTCTATAGAGTATGGACTAGTAAATGACGAGAAATTTATTATCAATAAAATTAAAGGCTTTTTAGAGTTAATCTTGATAGGGAAAAACATTAGATTTGATGGCGATTTATCTAAATATATTAGACAGATTAAAAGGGTTAATTATCATATAGGGGAAAATTTAGAATATAGGATTAGGGAAAAGCTTAGTTCCTCTATATAAATATTGCAAAATTAAAGAAGGATAAACAATATTTATGTAGAATAGTATAGAATAAGTAAGAAATATGAAAGGGGGATAGGATATGGCTGAAAATCAATATGTAGTATTCAATTTAGAGGCAGAGGAGTTTGGCATTGATATAATGAATGTAAAAGAAATAATACCATATCAAGAATCTGTTAATGTACCTAATGCTCCAGAATTTATTGAGGGAATAATCAATTACAGGGGAAATGTCATACCTATAATCAATTTGAAGAAAAGATTTAAATTATATGTTTCAAAAGCAACAAAAGATACAAGGATAATTGTTATAAACCTAAAAGATAAAGAAATAGGATTTGTTGTTGATGAAGCTTCTCAAACGTTAAGGTTAGATGACAAACAAATTGACCCAGCTCCGGATATAATATCTGAAGTAGATAGAAGATTTATCACGGGGGTTGGTAAAATTGGTGAAGATAGGCTGTTGATTCTTTTAGATTTACATAAAATATTAACAGATAAAGAAAAAGATCAAATTGATATGATTGAAATATAAAAAGAGGTGTAAATTGTGACAAATATTTCTTCTAAAATTGAACGTATTAATGAAATATTACATGAAACCATCTATTCTATTGAAAATAGCAAAGAAGAAATAACTGAAATAGTTGAATATGCTAGAGAAGATGTAAAACAAATTGAAAAAGATTTATATGAAATTAAGGATAAAGTCGATAAAATAATTAGAGAAGTAGATTTATTAGAGGTTGAAGAAAGAAAAAGCAGAATCTATCTATCAAATGTAAGTAAAAATTTCAATATATACACTGAGGAAGATTTAAAAGAGGCTTATGATAGAGCTAATGAAAATAGAATTAGGTTGCTTTTAAAAAGAGAAGAAGAAAAAACCTTAATAGAGAGGCGAAAAGAACAAGAATTTAGGTTAAAATCTGCCATAGAAGTTTATGAAAAAGCTGAAAATGTTAGGAAATCAGTAAGTGTAGTTACTGAATACTTAAAGGGTAATTTAGATGAAATATTATTTACTGTTGACCATTTAAATAAAAGACAGGTTTTAGGAATTAAGATAATTGAAGCCCAAGAAGAAGAAAGGGAAAGATTAGCTAGAGACATTCATGATGGGCCAGCTCAATCTATGGCAAATATATTGATAAAAACAGAAATCTGTGAAAGAATGATGGATATTGATAGGGACAAATCCAAAGCGGAATTGCATAAATTGAAAACTATAGTGAGAGCTACCTTAAGTGATTTAAGAAAGACAATATATGATTTAAGACCCATGTCCTTAGACGATTTGGGACTAATTCCAACTTTGGAAAGATATATTTATAATTTTATAGAGTACACCGGAATAGATATAAAACTAAAAGTAATTGGCAATATAGTAAATTTAAACTCAGCTATTGAAGTAGCAGTATTTAGAATTATACAGGAATCTTTAAACAATATTTTTAAACATTCAAATGCATCAGAAGCTAGGATAATTATAGAATACTCCCCCATGAGACTTAATTTATCCATACAAGATAATGGAATTGGATTTAATGTAGAAGAAGTTAATAAAATTGGTAGTGGCACAACTGGAGGCTTTGGTTTAATTAGTATTAAAGAAAGGGTAGAATTATTAGAAGGCAATGTAGAAATCAAATCCTCACTAGGCAAAGGCACAAGAATTAACATTTATATTATGTTACCAGAGGAGGAAAGTTAATATGGTAAATGAGAAAATATCTGTAATGATAGCTGATGACCATGTATTAATGCGGGAAGGATTGAAGCAATTACTAGAGTTAGAAAATGATATAAGAGTAACGATTCAAGCTGGGGATGGTAAAGAAGCTATTGAAAATGCATTGAAATATAATCCGGATGTCATATTATTAGACATAAACATGCCAAATATGAATGGTATAGATGTTTTAAGGAGATTAAAGGATTTAGGAGTCGATTCCAATGTTATTATGCTTACTATTCATGAAGATAAAGAATATTTACTTGAAACTATGAAAATAGGTGCTAATGGATATGTTTTAAAGGATTCAGATGCTGATAGTTTAATTAAAGCTATTAGAGATGTAAATGCTGGGAAGACTTACATTCAACCGAGTATAGCTTCTATGCTAGTAGAAGGTATGGGTTCTAAGGATGATGAAAGAAATAAAGAACTTATGAAAATAAGACTTTTGACCAAAAGGGAGTATGAAGTTTTGACATTGATAGCAGAAGGATTAAATAATAAAGATATAGCGGACAAGCTTTATATCAGTGAAAAAACCGTAAAAAATCATGTGTCAAGTATTTTCAAGAAACTTGAAGTTAATGATAGGATACAAGCAGCAATATTTGCATTTAAAAACAATATTAAAAAAATTTAAAGAAACCAAGGGGATGACCTCTTTGGTTTCTTTATTATGCACTTAAACATTTCACCGAAAGTTTAAGAGGTATATTTCATATATAATGTTTTTCAATATATTCTAGGACAAAAGACTTGAATGTTTCATTTAAAGGAGAAAGTTGTCTTTTATTATGATAAACAAAGTAAAACTTGCGAATAAAATCAATTCCCTTTATATAGTATACCTTATATTTATTCAATTTAATGTCATCTATTACAGCCCGTTGGGATAAAAAACTTATACCTACTCCTAAGGATACTAAATTTTTAATAGTTTCAGTATCTTCTACATAGGCAATAATATTTAAATCATTCATTTTTATTTTGTGTTTTGCTAATTCATTAACTATTAAATTTCTTGTGCCAGAGCCCTCTTCTCTAAAAAGGATTTTTTCATTAATTACCTCATCTATTGTTAAATAGGAGTAATTTGGTTTGGAATATAGAGAAGTATTAGGAGTAATTACCAATAACCTATCTTCTACTAGCTCAATATACTTTAGTCTATCTGAAGGATATTGAGCTCCAATAATCCCAAAATCTGTATCACCTTCAAGGATACTTTTTACTACATTCTTTGAATCTTTATCCTCAAGTGTAAAAGACACATCAGGATATTTTTCCAAAAAATCATCAATTATATCAGGTAGTATATATTTTCTAGGAATTGAACTAGAATAAATATATAGATGGCCTTGGATACGGCCTTTAAAGGCTGCTAAATCGAATTTTGCCATTTCGCATGAATTAACTATGTTTATTGCATACTTATAAAACAAACTACCAGCATCCGTTAAAGAGATTTTTTTCCCAGAACGATTGATTAGTAAGGAACCTAATTCTTTTTCTAAATTTTGTATATGGTTAGTTACAGTAGGTTGTGTTATATATAGCTTTTCTGCAGCCCGTGAAAAATTTTTTAAATTAGCTACTTCAATAAAGGTTTCAAGTTGTCTTAAATCCAAGTTAATATCATCCTTTCTATGTATTGCTAAAATTCACATATGCACTTTTATTTTATCAGAGTTAAATAAAAATTAAAACCCAATTTTAAATTAAAAAAACCATTGACAAATAATAAAAAACTTGGTATATTAAAATAGCTGTCGAGAAAGGGTTTTAAAGCTAAAACATTAACATAATAAAAAGTAGTAAAATCTTCTTGACAACAGAATTAAAATTTGTTATATTATAAAAGTCGGCTCTAAACGGTGTCGACAACAAAGAACCTAGACAACTTAACAGTGTGAAGTACTTTGAGTAAGATATAA
>NZ_PPXX01000073.1 GCF_021655075.1 Clostridium sp. Cult2 | reverse complement strand
TTTAATGATTAGAAAAGAAGACTATATTATTATTTAAGAAATTGATAATTATTACAGTGGAAAACTGTAATTTGATTATAACTATATTGTACAAGGAGGGATTTAATGGATGCATTAGCTCTAATATTAGTAATAATTGGTGCAATTAATTGGGGTCTGATTGGACTATTTCAATTTGATTTAGTAGCAGCAATATTTGGTGGTTCTAATACAGCCTTAAGCAGAATAGTTTATGGTTTAGTTGGCTTAGCAGGTTTATACTCATTTAAATTTTTATTTAGAGATAGGGAAAAAACACAGTAGGCTACCTACTGTGTTTAAAATCCACCAAATAGAAATAGGATTAGGATTATAAGTAATAAGTTATCATCAAATATATTACCAAATCCATCTCCAAATCCACCACCAAATAATAATAGTATAATTAATATTAATAATATACTGCTTCCGCCACCTTTTGTTAATCCTTTAATTAAATCATCTAACATTTAAAAAGACCTCCTCAAAAACATACTTTATAATATACTATTCAAAGTATATTTTTTGGTTACATTATAGGTCTTCTTTTAATTCCATTATGGATTTAGTTGAAATATGGTTTCTATCTATATTTAATAGCTTAATTGCTATTTCTAAATCATCTTCCTTTTCCACTTCAATTTCCATATAGGGAAAAGGATAAGTATCTTTATCCCATTTATCTAAATCAAATCTTATATTATTATATTTAAAGGATTTTCTTTCTTTATATCCTTCTTCCATTATTTCATATTTTAAAGCCTTTAATATGATTATCATAGATTCTACATCTTCTATTTGGGTGGTTATTTCAATGTTTTTTCTAGTCCCTTCTTTATTAATATTCTTTTTTAAAGTTAGTTTTGTGTTAATCTCATTGGAAAGCAAGTTTTTTGTTTCCCTAATTCTTAAATAGCTATTTAACTCCTTTTCTATATATCTATCCTTAGAATCAAAGATAATATTTTTTTGATATTCTTTTGCTATTAGTTTTGCTCCTAATTTCTCTAATTTTTTCTCCATTTCATCTAGATCAATATTTAATACTTTTACCTCTATTTCTTTAGCCATATGAATTTTCCTCCTACTATGGATGCAAGGATATTGATATCTTTATCCAATAAAATTAAATCTGCATCTTTACCGATTTCTATACTGCCCTTTGTTCTATCTATACCTATTGCTTTTGCAGGTGATAGACTAGCCATTCTAATAGCCTCTTGTATAGGAATATTCAAAATGTGAACCAAATTATATACTGCATCCCTTAAATTCAAGGTGGATCCAGCTAAACTACCATTTTCAAGTTTAGCAGCTCCTTTGTTGACTATAACCTTTTGTCCTCCTAGTTCATAATCTCCATCTTTAAGTCCTGCAGCTCTCATAGCATCCGATACTAGAACTATTTTATCAAACCCTTTCATGGAAATAGCAATTTCTACTGATGCATCATGTAGGTGTATTCTATCATAAATTATTTCACAGTAAACTCTATCATCCGTAAGTGAAGCACCAATGATTCCTGGCTCCCTATGAGAAAAGTTCCTCATACCATTGTATAGATGGGTTGCTACTGTAGCTCCATAGTCTATGCCCTTTTTTGCTTCTTCAAAGGTGGCATTACTATGGGCTATGGCAACAGTAATTCCTTTTGACTTCAAAAAGGATATTATATTTAATGCCCCTCCTATTTCGGGTGCTAAAGAGACCATTTTCATTTTACCATTGGATATTTCAATAAGTTTTTCTATATCTTCCACATTAGGTTTCTTTATATATTGGCTAGGTTGAGCCCCTTTCTTTTCCTGGGAGAAAAAAGGGCCTTCTAGATGAATACCCAGTAATTGAGCTTTGTCCTTTTTGTTTTCATATTTTACAATATTGTCTATGGCTTTAGATATGTTTTCATAGGAAGAGGTAATTACCGTTCCCAGAAAGGAAGTCACGCCATTTTTCAAGTGGAATTCAGCTATTCTATCTAATGCTTCTTCGGTACTATCCATAATATCATAACCTGAGTTACCATGATTATGAATGTCAATAAAACCTGGAGCTAAAAATTTCCCTTCTAAATCTACAATGGTATCTATTCCATTTTTATCTATTTCTTCTTGTTTTTCAATTTTAGCTATCTTCCCCTTATCAATTATTAAGCTATATCTATATTTAATTTCATAAGGTGTAATAATGTTTACATTATTGATTAATATTTTCATAAAACCTCCTTCTTTATTGTTCATTTATCCATTATGAGCTTCTTCGTCAATTATCACTGTAACATCAGGGTGTAATAAAAGCATGCTTACTGGCAATTGGGTTGTTATCTTATCCCCTTCTAGTAATTCCCTAATTACTTTGGCTTTTTTCTTTCCATTGGCTAACAATATTATTTTCTTAGCTTTCATAATAGATCCTATTCCCATGGTTATGGCAGTTTTTGGTACTTGGTCAATGGAATCAAAGAACCGGGAATTTGCTTCTATTGTTGATGGGGTCAAATCAACTATACTAGTACCTAGATTTAAGGTTTCATCTGGTTCGTTAAAGGCAATATGACCATTTTCTCCAATGCCAAGCATTTGAAGGTCTATGCCCCCTTTTTCTTCTATTAACTTATCATACTCTTTACAATATTTTTCTGGATTATCAACCATTCCATCGGGAATAAAAGTGTTTTTCAAATCAATATTTATATGATCAAATAGAGTCTCTTTCATAAAATAGTGGTAGCTATTGGGATGTTTTTCATCAATTCCCACATACTCGTCTAAATTAAAAGTTGTAACCTTTGAAAAATCCAGTCCTTCTTCCTTATGCATCCTAATCAATTCCTTATACATGCCCTCAGGTGTACTACCTGTAGCTAAACCTAAAATAATATTAGGTTTTTTCTCTATTCCTTCTTTTACAATATTAGCTGCTACTTTACTAAGTTTTTCATAGTCTTTTACGATAAATAAGTTCATCTTATTACCTCCTGTTATATTATTTTTTTAGGTTTAAAATGAATAAAATCACTGGAAACACAATGATATTGTATCCCATCAATTTTATCTTCAACTACCAATCTATGGCCTTCTGCATGTAAATGGCCATATAAACATATATCAATTTTGTGTTTTGCCATAATATCAACAAATTTGTTTGGAGTTAAATCCATGTTAAAGGGTGGGTAATGCAACATAGCTATTTTAATTTCAACATCTTCCCTTATATCAGATAAAGATAAGTCCAATCTATTTAATTCCCTATTGAATACTTTTTCATCTTGACTATCAAATCCTTCATAATCCTCAGATATCCAGCCTCTAGTTCCACCTATGCCCACATTTTTATAAGTATAACTGTTGTTTTGAATAAAGAATATAGTTTGTAAATTTAACTCCTTCAGTTTTTTAGGCCCTTGCCACCAATAATCATGGTTCCCTTTTGTAATTATTTTTCGACCTGGTAATTTATCTATTCGCTTTAAATCATAATAAGCTTCTTTCAGCTTTAGCGCCCAGGATATATCTCCTGGTAATAGGACTAAATCATCCTCACCAATAATCTGTTTCCAATTATTAAATATATTCTGTTCATGATTAATCCAATTTTCACCAAATACATCCATAGGCTTTCCTTTAGAATAATCTAAATGTAAATCACCTATTCCATATATCAAAGGCATCACCTCTAGTATATTAATGCAAAATATTAAGGCTAAATAAGCTTAAATACTAATATTCAACTATTAAAGTTTTACATTAACTTAAATTTATTATATTATACTCTAACCCTAGGTTATCTAATATTTCTTTCTCCCTGTTATGACAAGTGAAAAGGAGTATTTGCTTTTTATGGCTCATATCTCCTAGAAATTTTAATATGTTTTCAAGCCTCTCATCATCATACTGGATAAAACAATCGTCTAATATTAAAGGTAGATTGTCTCCTTTCATAGAGTTAATTATGCTAAATCTTAATGCAAAATACAATTGATCTATGGTTCCACCACTTAGACTATCGATATTGACTATCTCCTTAGTAGTAGGATTCTCTATTGCAATATTTAAATCATCGCTAACCCTTACCTGTTGGTACTTTCCATCAGATATAAGACTTATCAACTTGCTAACCTCTTTGTTTATTTCAGGTGCAAATTGGCTATGTATTTCCTGAGAAATATTTTCTATTGTGGATTTAGCTATCTCTATGGATTTAATCCTATTTTCATAGTACTGAATCTTATTATTTATCCTGTCTATTTCTTCTTCAATATCTATTAAATATTTAACCTCTTTGTTCAAATTATAGATTCTTTCCTCTAGTCTAGAGCAAGCATTCTTATCATTAGAAAGGGATTCCTCTTTAGAATTAATTTCATCCTTTATTTCAGTAATATTTATGGGATTTACATCATTAAAGTATTCATCATCATACTTGGATAATTGGTCCTTTAATTCTTCCAATGTAGTATTACCCAAAATTCTATCTATAACTTCAACCTTTCCTTTTCTATCCAATATTAAATTCTCAAAATGTCGTTTTTTATCTAGTCCTTCTTTAAATTCCTCTAAAGTGCTAGAATTGTTTTTATGTATAATCTCCTCTAATTCACAAATTATATCTTCCTTTTCCTTTTCTTTTTTTTCTAGAATAGATTTAGATTCTTCCAATTCCTGATTTAATTGATAAATAGTATTTAATCTATGATTATGGTTCATTTGATTTAAGCGAATATCTTCATATAATCTATTTAATTCTAATTTTGATGAACAGTTATATTTAATGGTAATTGTTCTTTGATGTTCTTCTATATCCTTTAATCTATTCTTTCTCTCCATTTCTTTGAATTTTGTTTCCTGTATGTTTTTATTAATATCTTCTAATTCATTGAATAGTTTATTGCTAGATTTTCTAGAAGCAAAAAACAAGGCAGCAAAGGGTAAAGCTACTATGCCTAGAAAAGGTTGGATTAAAGCTAATCCTAAGGAAACTATTGCCAATAAAATAAAAATATTGTTTTTAACTTTTGATTTCCTTGCTTTATCATCTAAATTCTTAAATTCTGACTTTAGAATATCCAATCTATTTTGTTGATTATTAAGTATTAGATTGTTTTTTTCGTCTTCCATTTCATTATAAGTATTCATATCATTAAATAGTTCTTCTGTTTTTATTCCTTTAATGATTCCTCCATCCTCTTCAATCTTTTTTTCCTCTAGTTGATATTCTAAATCATGTATTTTTGATATTAAACCTTTAATCTCCCTATCTAAACTTTCTTTTAGATTTTCTAATCTTAAGCCCTTTTCATATTCGTCAAAGGATAAATGAGAACAGGATTTTAGGCTTTCAATCTCCTTATCTAGAAGTTTGATTTCTTCTTTTAGAGTTAACACATCTTCATAGACTTTTTTCTTATCTAATATTTCAGCTTTTTCAAGTTGAATCTTCAATTGATGAATTTTATTTTCTTCATATTCTATTTTTTCACTTAAGGAATTGAATTCATCCATAGATTCATTATATTCCTTTTGTTTTTCTAATGCTAGTTTTCGTTTTCCTTTTAATCTATCCAATTTGATTAAAGATTTACCATAAGGTTTTTTATAGGCAATATTTGAGCCAATCTCATCTAATTGCTTTTTAAGCTGAGTAATGGCCTTTTTTACAGATATTTCATCGTCTAAACTAGTACTAATATTAGCCAGTCTATCTTTTACTTCTGTAGATAAGTTAGAGTCAATTTTATTGCCTAGTTGTTTTATTGATATGGTATTTTTATATACAGCAGTATTGAAGTCGAAAAAATACAACCCTGGAAGATGGAGTTTAAGCTTTTCTCCAGTATCTATATTATCCGTTATATCTTTTCCTATTAACTCATCATAAACTTTTACTTCTCCCTTATCAAAATCCCTTTCTATTCTATATTTTTTTCCGTTTCTAGTTAATTTTAATATCCCCATATATTTGTTTTCATTCCAAGGCCTGTATTTTTCATATTCATCTAAAAAATACCGTCTTGTAACATAAGGTTTTAAAAAACCATAGAACATACCATCTATAAAATTATGTATAGTAGTCTTGCCTGATTCGTTTTCCCCATATAGGATATTTAATCCTTCTTCTAAATTAAATCTTTTATTGTGAAACTTACCAAAGGAGATTAAATTTAATTCCCTTAAGATCATATCCCCACCTTGCCTTTCATCAAAACTTCTAACCCTATATAGAGAGCATCTCTTACTACCTTGTCTTCTAAATCTTTATCTTTCATTTCCCGTATAAAATATCCGATTATATTATCTTTATTATCTTCTTCTAATCTATCTAAATCGTAATCTATTATGGTGTTGTCAATTATTTCGACGTAATAGAAATAGTCTTCTATGCTTTTCTCAATATCCTGAATATTAATATCTACATCCCTATTAACAATGCCTTCTAAAGTAATCCTATAAAGGTTATTTTTGATTTCCTCTTCTATATCACATTGTTTTATTCTATCCAATATATCTATATATCCTAAAGTTTCATCAATTTTTATGGATTTTTCTAAAAACTTCCTACTGCTAAAGGGTATAAATTCTATTTTTGTATTTCCCATATCAATAGTTCCCTGTATAATCCCATGATTTCCTAGTTCTCCAAAATGCAAAGGCTCTGGGCTGCCACAATAGGCCATTTTTTCTGAAATTATATTAGGTTTATGAATATGACCTAATCCAATATAGTCAAAGCCTAATTGGTCTAAATAATTTTTGTCTAATGGTAAATAAGGACTTTCCTTATCAAAGATATCACCGTGAATTATTAAAACATTAATTTTACCCTTATCTATCCCCTCAAATTCTTTGAATAAATCTATGGTGTTTTCTCCTCTATCCCAACTATAGCCATAAACACAAGTGTTTTTATCTGGGAATTCTCTTTTAGTCAAGCCTTTTGGAGAGAATATAGTTATATTCCTTGGCCAATCTATAATATTATATAAAGACTTCTTGTTTAATGTATCATGATTTCCTGCAGTAATTATAATATTAATTTTTTCTGCTCTAGCTAATGTATCTCTAATCCTTTTTATATCAGATAAAGTAAAGTACCTTTCTTCAAATAAATCTCCTGCTATAAAAATAAAATCAACTTCATCATCTATTCCTTTATCCACTATTCGTTCAAAGGTATTCCATAGTTCTAGCCGCCTTTCCTTGGCTGTTTTAGTATCGAAACTTACATTGTTAAATTGAAGACCTAGATGTAAATCTCCTGTATGGATAAATCTTACCATCTAATCCCCCCTATAATTACTATTTCTTTAAAATTATATCATAGTTTAATGGATTTAAAAATGTAGAGCCCTAACAGAAAATTAGGGCTTTAGTGTACTGTATATTTCAATTGTTATGCTAATTCTACTATAAATAAAGTATTTTCTCCTTTATTAACCAGACCATCTTTTTTGTCTATTTTATTGACTTTATCCATATTGGTTATTATTATAGGGGTTATTGGAGATTTGCCCTTCTCCTTGATTGTATTTATGTCAAATTCCATTAATAAATCCCCTTTTTTAACTTTACTATCCTTTTCAATTATGCGTTTGAATCCAAGACCATCTAATTCTACAGTATCTAATCCTATATGGATAAGTATTTCTAGCCCTTCTTTGGTGACCAATCCAATAGCATGGTTTGTAGGAAATATAGTAACTACAGTTCCATCAATAGGAGATACAACTTTTCCTTCTGTTGGATTTATAGCTAATCCATCTCCAATCATCTTTTCAGAAAAAACTTTATCTGGAACTTCCTCTATGGATAATATATTGCCAGTAATAGGTGCAACAATTTCTATGAATTTATTTTTTTTGAAAAATTTAAACATTAATATTCTCCTCTCATAATAAAAATATTGTTGCTTTTATAAAAGTATAGCATAAAATTAGAATTCTTTTATAGAACTATTTTAATTTTAGTTAAACTGGCAATGATATCCAATAAAGGAATACTTTAATCTAATATAAAGTATATTGATTATTTATAAGCTATATAAATTTATTTATTAATTGTTTACGTTTTATTATATTTTCTAATATTGTGACCATACTACATTTGAGGAGGTGATTTCATGGAAGGCAATTTCTCAAATGGTCAAGAATATATAGTTATCAATCGTAACACAGGTGAGGTAAATTACTGAGTACCCGATGAAAAAGGCTATTTTTCAAAATGAACTAACAAGCCTTCTGCCGTTGGCAGTAAATAAAAACTTTTAATAGATAAAGGTAGATAGTTCATTATCTACCTTTATCTATTTTTACAGCCATAAAAAATACATGGCTATAATAAATATAATTGCAAATAATAATATTATCTACATAGAGAGAAGGTGATTATAATAGATATTTTTGAATCAACCTATGATAATATTTTAAGAATAGTGTTTGGCATTGCAAATCCTATAAAAAAATCAATAATTAAAACCCAATGTAAAGTTCATAAATCCATTAATATCTATGCGCTAAAAATTCTCAAAAATGATAAATATTTTGAAGAGTATAATCTTTTTAATAGCTATATTTTAGATATAAATAAGGGAACTGTCTGGGCAGATCAGGACTTTAAAAGTTCAAATCACTTTTATAATCCACATAAAAAGAAAGGACTTTATGGAAGAAAAAGTGCAATGGATTTGGGAGTTGAATATTATTCTAATGCTATTAAACTATGGCATGAAGGGAAATTTAATGAATCTTTATTCTTTCTAGGTGCAGCTCTTCATATTATTCAAGATATGACAATACCTCAGCATGCCAATATACGGCTTTTAGATAATCATCATCAATATGAAATATATGTAAACCGTACTTATGAATATCTAGATAAATTAGAGGTGGAAAAAGGAACACTTCTACTAGAGTCTATTGAAGATTATATTAGATTTAACGCTAGAGTAGCAATTAAAATCTATAAAAAATTCAATATGATTTCAAAGGATGAAGAAAGGTTTTATCGTATAGCTAAATGCGGGATTCCTTTGGCGAAGAGAACTACCGCAGGAGCTATGGTTATGTTTCATAATGATATATTTAAATAAACTTGAAAAAATTAGCTTTGAATTTTCAATTAAATTGTTTTGGTGCTTGTCGCAGTGATCTTGCCATCTACTTTGCTTAAGTTTTTAATCTTTATAGTTGGATTATTTATGTTGAATTCATCCATAATATCTTCTAATATATTGAATTCTTTTCTATTTATCACAAT
>NZ_PPXX01000072.1 GCF_021655075.1 Clostridium sp. Cult2 | reverse complement strand
AATTAGTATTTACAATACTATAAATATATATGGAGTGAAATTCATGGAAAAAAATCAAAACTATAATAGAACTGAAATAAAAAAATTACTTATGCTTGCCATTTTAGCAGGTAAAACCATGTTGAAAAATGGCGCAGAAACCTATAGGGCAGAGGACACCATTCAAAGGATATGCAAATCTAGAAATAATATTAAATATGCAGATGCCTTCGTAACACCTACAGGAATCTTTGCTTCTCTGGAATTTGAAGGTGAGATGATAACCTATTTAATTCGAGTTAAATCTACTAAAATTGATTTGAATATGATAAATTTAGTAAATGAATTTTCAAGAAAATTTGTAAACTCCAATATGTCAATAGATGATGGTTTAGCAAGACTTAGTGAAATCGATAAAATCAATAATTATAATTTATCCATAAAAGCATTATTTGGCAGCATGGCTAGTGGCTTTTTTTGCCTTTTATTTGGAGGCACCATTTACGATTTTATTTCTACCTATTCAGTAAGCTTAATTGTTCTTCTATTTTTGAATAAAATTAGTAAATTAGAAATGACCTTTTTTATCAATAATTTTATCGGTGCAGCTCTTGCTTCAATCCTATCCATATTTTCTATTAAAATGGGATTAGGTGAAAATATGGATACTATAATAATTGCATCAATTATGCCTTTAGTCCCCGGTGTGGCTATAACTAACGCCTTAAGGGATACCATATCTGGCGACTTTCTTTCCGGTCTTTCCAGAACTATGGAGGCCATATTTTCTGCATTAGCTATTGCATTTGGAGTAGGTATAGTTCTAAACATATATTTTAAGGGGCTGATTTAGTGACTTTAATAAAACATTTTATTTATGCTTTTCTATGTTCAGTAGGATTTGCAGTTTTTTTTAGTATTCCTAAGGATTCCATATTTAGATCTGGCTGTGTTGGTGCTATAGGGCAAATAGCCTTTTACATAACATCCAATATTTTTAACAGTGATGTTACAGGTACATTTTTTGGTGCTATAACTGTAGGAATGTTTGGAGAATTATTTGCAAGACATTATAAAAAGCCAGCAACCGTATTTTTAGTACCTGGAATTGTTCCGCTAGTACCTGGTGCTGGCATGTATTATACTATGTTAGCCTTAGTTGAAAAAGACTTTATTTCTGCTGCAAACAAAGGTATTGAGACCTTTTTCATAGCAGCTGCTATTTCCATTGGTCTTATAATTTCGACTTCATTATCAAGATCAATTAAAAGAGTAAAAAGTAAAAATTAATTTTGCTTTGCATATTTAATCATGGTATCTACCAAACTATCTAAAACTTCGTCTTCTGCTGATCCATCTAAATATTTTTTCAAACAATCCTTCATGTAGTTTTCTAATATAAGTCCGCCCACAGAATTCATGGCAGCTCTAACTGCTGCTATTTGAATTAGGATATCACCACAACACTTGTCTTCTTCTACCATCTTTTGAATTCCTTTAACTTGTCCTTCAATTCTTCTTAGCCGTCGTATTATGGCTTCATTATCCTTTGTCTCAAAAGTCAACCTAAATTCCTCCTTTATTAATAAATTTATTCCAATACCCTTACCATTTCCATGGCATTATTGTTCTTCTTATTTATAGATCTATCTATAAACTTTACTATAATAAATGAAACTGCTAGGAATACTACACCCATTGCAAATCCAAGGGTCTCATAATAATCTATATCCATAGATTGGAACAAATTTACTCCCAATACTATTCCCAATATTAGCATGGCAAAAGGAATCATATAAGCAATTAATGCATACTTTATAATATTTCTTGATTTAGCTTTAATTTCTACAAAATCTCCAGTCTTTGCCCCAATTCGGTTTTCTAATCTAATGACTATACTAGGTGCACTGCAGCCTCCTCCACAACTACTGCAGCCTCCTCCACAGCCAGAAATACGCCTTACTTCTACTTCGGCTATATCATCTATGATTTTGCGTACATATCCTAGTTGTTCCATCAATTCACACCTCCAAATACTAAATCTTTTACCACTTCAGATGCAAGGATTAATCCTGCAACGGAAGGGACGAAAGAAACACTACCTGGAACTGCCTTCCTAGTGTTCTCTTTCTCTAAATTTACCTTTATAGGTTTTTCCTTTGACCATACTACCTTCAAATCCTTAATATTTCTTTTTCTCAATTCATTTCTCATTACTTTAGCCAAAGGACAGGTGTTAGTACTATAGATATCTCCCACTTGAAGCATAGTTGGATTTAACTTATTTCCTGCACCCATACAGGAGATAATTGGAATATTCAATCTTTTGCAATTCTCAATTAGGTTAACTTTAGCTGAAATCATATCTATGGCATCTATTACATAGTTATAATCCAAAGACAACAATCTGTCCTTATTTTCATCTTTATATATATCATTAATAGCTACAATATTCAAGTTTGGATTTATCTCTAATAGTCTATCTTTCATTACTTCTACTTTTGGTAAATCTACAGTCTTTGAAGTAGCATGAATCTGTCTATTTATATTAGTCACATCTATTATATCATAATCTACAATAATAATCTCCCCTAATCCTGAGCGAACTAAGGCCTCAGAAGCAAAGGAACCTACGCCACCTATTCCAAATACAGCAACTTTTGATTTATTTAATATTTTCATACCCTTTTTTCCCAATAATAATTCAGTTCTTGAAAATCGACTATCCATCCCCTACTCCTTTCAAATATAAATAGACATAATTCTTATTTAATATTATTCTAAATCCAATTTTATGTGCACTTCCTTTAATTGCTCCTCTGAAACTTCTGAGGGAGCACCTGTTAATAAACAAGTAGCTGATTGAGTTTTTGGGAAAGCAATAACATCCCTTATATTTGAACTATTTGTCAATAACATAATCAATCTGTCAAATCCATAAGCTATTCCACCATGAGGAGGAGTACCATATTTAAAGGCCTCTAATAGGAAACCAAATTTATTCCAAGCCTCTTCTTCAGAAAATCCAAGGGCAGAAAACATCCTTCTTTGCAATTCTGGGTCGCTAATTCTTATACTTCCACCACCCATTTCATCCCCATTAATAACTATATCATAAGCCTTAGCTCTAACCTTTTCTGGTTCTGTTTCCAATAAATCTATATCCTCTTCCATAGGATGGGTAAAAGGATGATGCTTTGCTACATATCTTTCCTCTTCATCATCATATTCAAATAGTGGAAATTCAGTTATCCATACCATTTTCATCTCATCTTTATCTATTATATCAAGCCTTTTTGCTACTTCATTTCTCAAATTACCTAAACTATCAAATACCACATTTGGTTTATCAGCTATGAATAGAAGTAAATCTCCCTTTTCACCATCCATCTTATTCAATATATTATTTAATTCCTCTTCCGATAAGAATTTGGCAATAGGTGAAGTAATACCTTCCTCTGTAACCTTTATCCAAGCTAAACCTTTTGCACCAAAAGTTTTAACATAGTCTTCTAGTCCATTTATATCCTTTCGTGAAAATTTATCGCCAAAACCCTTTACATTAATACCCCTTACATGGCCTCCCTTTTCTACAGTACCACTAAATACTTTGAACTGGGAATCCCTTACTATAAGGGTAATATCTACTAATTCAAATCCAAACCTTAAATCGGGTTTATCTACTCCAAACCTTTCCATTGCTTCTTTATAGGTCATTCTATCTATTGGTAGTTGGATTTCAATGCCCATTAACTCCTTAAACAATCTATATAACATTTTTTCATTCATTTCTATTACATCATCTACATCTACAAAGGACATTTCTATATCAATCTGAGTAAATTCAGGTTGTCTATTAGCTCTTAAATCTTCGTCCCTAAAGCATTTAACTATTTGATAATATCTATCCATGCCTGATACCATTAAAAGCTGTTTCATTAGCTGTGGAGACTGGGGAAGAGCATAAAAATGTCTTGGATTTACCCTGCTGGGTACTAAATAGTCCCTTGCTCCTTCTGGTGTAGGTTTAGTCAGCATTGGTGTCTCTATCTCAACAAAATGATTTTCATCTAGAAAATCCCTTACCACCTTTGCAGTTTTATGTCTCATCTTCAGCCTATTCTGCATAGAAGGTTTTCTCAAATCTAAATATCTATATTTTAATCTCATACTTTCTGCAACATTATCATCATCTTTAATATATATAGGAGGTGTTTCTGATTCATCTAATATTTTTAATTCATTTGCTAAAACCTCTATCTCTCCAGTAGGAATATCCTTGTTTATGGATTCCCTCTTCCTAACAGTTCCTTTAACAGCCAGCACATATTCAGACCTTACTCTTTCTGCCTTTTTGAATATTTCATCTGAAACTGTACTATCAAAAACTATTTGACAAATTCCTGTAGTATCTCGTAAATCAACAAATATTAAAGCCCCTAAATTTCTCTCCCTTTGTACCCATCCCATTAAAACCACTTCTTTTTCTACATCTGATATTCTTAAATCTCCACACATATAAGTCCTTCTTAAATTTCCCATCTTTTCTCTCATAATTATACCTCCTCAAAATAATAAAACCTCTCATCTCTGAAATACAGGGACGAGAGGCTAATTTCTCGCGGTGCCACCCTAATTAGGCTTTTACCTCACTTAAAAATTATAACGCATTATATGCGAACAAACTCAGTTTGTTGACTCCAAGGTGTCTTCATTAAATATTAGCATCAGTTTCCACCAACCCTGACTCTCTATAGCTAATAGATTTAATTACTCTTCCTCTTCATAGTTTACATATGTTTTTAATCATTATAAGATATATCTTTTACAGTGTCAAGATAATATATAAGATTTTATGATTATTCTATGATAATGTCATATTAAATTCATTCTGATAAAATGTCATATATGAGAGAGGAGATATTTAATATGACTCAAAAAGAAATAACTA
>NZ_PPXX01000071.1 GCF_021655075.1 Clostridium sp. Cult2 | reverse complement strand
AAAACCAGAAGGAGGTAGTAATATGAATTGTGCTTTATGTAAAGGAAAATTAAAAAAAGGAATAGTAAATCATATTATAGATTTAGGGGATGGCATAATTATTATAAAAAATGTTCCTGCCAATACTTGTAACCAATGTGGAGAATATTATGTAGACACTGAAATAGCTATAAAACTAGAAAACATTGTAGAAGAATTAAGAAAAAATAAAGCAGAAGTTCTTATCATTAATTATAATGAAATGGTAGCCTAGGAGCATTTTAATAAAGAGATGGTATTTATAAATGATATAGAAGAAATATGTAGAAAATATTTCAAGTAAAAACTTTGGTGAATTGTAAAAATGAAATCATTAGAAGATAGTTAATAAGGTGTTTGGCATAGATTATGTTAAATACCTTATTTGTTTATAGTAGAGTTTATATATCTATCACTAGATACATTCTATTTATTTTGCTAGTAGAACTGATACGGTGAACCGTATCATAAGTAGGGGAGACCTTTGGTCTCCTGTATATGACTATAATAAATTGCTATTTAATGGTATAAAACGTATAAGTTGAATTATGGGTTATAATCGGACGACCACAGGTCGCCCCTACAATGTGGAGTTATCAATATGTAGGGGCGGTCTTTGACCGCCAGATTAATGACGCATTATTTCTATTATACGAAGCATGAATTAAACATTAAAAGTTTTAGATATAATCTATAAAAGAAAGGTGGTGAAACATCTGGTTTTTGGCAAGGAAACAGGAAAAGCATATTAGGTATGGCTTAACAAGATATATCTTGTTAAAGGACAGCTAGAAGGAAAAGGCTTTATGAGATTTATAGTTAAGAGACTATATCCTAGTAGCTTAATCCTGTGTTGCTACCACTTATTATTAAGTGAGAAATCATATTGATACTATTTAATATGATTTTAGAAATCAGGTTAGCACATGAAATATGAGAAAATAGTTGGTGTAGGCAACACAGCAACTGTATATGAGTGGGAAGAAAATAAAGTACTTAAGCTTTTTCATCAGGATTATCCAATGGAATCGGTAGAAAAAGAATTTAAAAATGCGAGATTAATATGGAATATGGAATTTTCTAAGCCTAAAGCCTATGAAATTATCACATATAACAAACAAATAGGTATAATATACGATAGATTAAAGGGGGAATCCTTGTTAGATTGGTTTATGAGGACAGGCAATATTGAGGAATGTGCTATATATATGGCAAAGCTACATAAACAAATCATGGAAAATAAGATTAATGGTGTACCAAATTACAAGGATTTTTTAAGGAACAATATACAAAATGTCAAAAGCTTAAAAGAAAAAGAAGAAATATTATATATCCTTGATAAACTTCCAAATGGAAGTACCTTTTGTCATGGGGATTTTCATCCTGGCAATATATTTATTTACAATGGGCAAACAACTGTCATAGATTTTATGAATATATGTCATGGACACTTTCTGTACGATATAGCAAGAACTGTATTTTTGGTTGAATATACTCCTGTGCCAGTGGAAGTGGAAGAAAAAGAAAAGCTTTTAAAATTTAGAAAAACATTAGCAGATTTATATCTTATAGAAATGAATGTAAATAGAGAAACTATAAAGGATTATTTATTAGTTATAATTGCAGCAAGAATGGGTGAATGTCCTAACGAGAAATGAAATGTAATTGCATTTTTATATTAAGTGGAATCATTTGTGCCCCTACTGATTTACAAAATATCATTGATACGGCATTGAAACAATTTAAGTTAATTTAAATATAATTTTAAAGCAGTAGATTATTCCTATAATAAATCTACTGCTTTAATTCTATGGGATTATATCTATTACCAAATAAGTTTTGGCAGTTGAATTGATACGGTGAACCCTATCACAAATAGTGGACAAGCTATGGGTTATAGGAAATATTTAAGGGGTTATCATAAAATATAAATAAGTGGTATAATACGTATAAATAGATTAATTAGAAGTAAAGAGAATTTATATTTTAGGAGATGAAGTATTGTGAATAGATTTAAGAATTCACTTATTATGGTTGGTTTATTATTAATATTATTAGTTTTAGCATCTTGCCAAAATAGGATGATACAAGAGCCTACCATTAAAATATCATATGATTCTAAAGAATTAAAGCCAATTTATTATCTTGATAGAAATAATAAAGAGAAAGAAGATATTGAAGAAGGGATAGAAAGCTTTATGGTTGGTAAAAAATTTATTGAATTGCCAATGATTGATTTTGGAGAAAAAATTGAAATTGAAGCTCTGAATTTTGAAACAACTGAATTTGAAGTTTATGATTACATTGTAGATGAAAGAGGTAATATTGTTTCTGATTATGACATAAATCCATTTATATTAACTTCAGTAGAAGACGGAAATACAGAGTTTATATTTGAGAAAAGTGAAGACTTGAAAATATATTATGATTATATGGTCGAAGGGAAATCCATACATTGTTTATTGATTAGAAGTAAGATAAATAAATCTTCTTTTGCATTCGCAACACTTGTATTAGGTCAGAGTAAATAGTAATTATTTTTAGTTAATTAATTTTATAATTAGGACACATTCCTTATCTTATATGTAGTAAATAATATGATATAATATATTGTATAGAATAATTTCAAAAAAGGTGATATCTATGAAGGATATAGAACAAATAATTAAAGAAGTAAGTGGAACTATGGCTATGGAAGGAATGCATTTGAAAGAAGAAGATAAAGAGAGAATTAGAATATGCTTATCCGATGAAGTAAGTTTTGAGGAAATGAAGAAAAAAATTATTGAAAAACATACTGTAAGGATATAGGTAGGGCATTATGGGTAAGAATTATGATTATAGTTATGAATGGGATATAAAGTATTGTTATCCAAATT
>NZ_PPXX01000070.1 GCF_021655075.1 Clostridium sp. Cult2 | reverse complement strand
GGCTTAATTTGCTACCGTTATAAAACATATAATAGAGAATCAGGTTTATAGTTTAATAACATTAGTAGCTTGAGGACCTTTTTCTCCTTGAACTATTTCGAATTCAACATTTTGTCCTTCTTCCAAAGTTTTAAATCCGTCGCTTTCAATTGCTGAATAATGTACGAATACATCTTCGCCCTCTTCTGTGGAAATAAAACCATAACCTTTTGTTGCGTTAAACCACTTTACAGTACCTTTTACCATTTAAAACATTCCTCCAATACAACAATTTAATAGATGAGTCCTATGTATCATCTACCTTTTTCTTAGTCTATCACAGTTTAGATATCCTTGTCAAATAATATTCCCAAAGATTTTATTAATTATTCCTTTTGCATTTATCCTCTAATCAAGGTAATGCAACAAAATTTACCCTTTCACTTTTTTTACCAGGCTTATCTAATGTAAATCCATTATAATAATATATTTCAGAAAAATTAGCAAGTCCAAGTAATTCAACTATTTCATCTATCTTGTAAGCCTTTTCTATATGATACTCATCAAATCTTTTATAATAGTCTTTAAATTCTTTAACAAAAAATGTTAGATAAAATTCCGATAGATTATTTTTTTCATCAAAATAATTTTGCCATATATATAACAAATTTTCCTGGTCTTCAATAAAGGTATTATTTCCTATTACTTCTTTCAATTTATAATAGGAATTTATATCAAATATAAATATTCCATCAGGATTAAGATGGTTCTTCACATTTTTAAAAGTATTTAATAAATTATCTTTATCTATTATATAATTTATGCTATCGCATATGGAAAGGACTCCATCGAATTTTTTATTTAATTGGAAATCAATCATGTTTTGGTTTAATATATTTACATTTTTAAACTCTCTTAACTTATTATAAGCAATACTCAACATATCTGTTGATAAATCAAAGCAAGTCAAATCAAAACCATCTTTAGCTAAATAATAGGATAGATTACCAGTTCCACAGGCCATCTCTAATACGGATTTAGGATTTTTATGGAATTTTTCCATTATATCTTTAATATATGAATACCATTCCTTATAGTCTATGTCCATCATCAACTGATCATATAAAAATGCAAAGTCCTCATACATCTTTTTGTCCCCCTTATGACATCTACTCTTTTTTCTTATTCATATTCCTCTTTCTAACAGTAATCAATCCACCTATTCTGCCAGATTCTTTAGCTGTTAAACCTCCCCAGCCTACCTGTTCTATTTTATCCATAAGACCTAATTCTTCAGCAATTTCATATTTCAATTTATCTTCTAAAGTTTCTTTTTTATTTTTTTTCTTGTTTTTCTTTTTCACATCTTCCCCTCCTAAAATCTATTATTAGTTAGGTTAGATGGTTTTATTCTTATATGAAAAATATATGATAATTCCAAAAAATAAATATTAATGTAAATACCCATAATGGAAGCCTTTCCCAACTGCTCATTTTTTCATTTTTGGTTCTACTCATTAAAATTAGTTCATTATAAGTATTGTCCATTTCTATAGGGTCTTTTCTACTACTTGGTAAGGATTTAATCAGCTTAATTAGTATAAGTCCTAAAAATATAGCCAATAATCCTAATGTGATAAAGCTATATATCATCATAATCCTTTCAGGCAAAACAACCGAAGAAAATCCTAAATTCTGTTCTAGATTAATATATTTATAACCAATGGTCAAGGCTATTGTATTATTAATAGTATGGCCTAATATTGTAGATAGAAGGGAATCAGTCTTTGAGGCTATTATTCCAAAGATAATTCCTAAAAATATTGGTCCTAGTAGATTTTGTAAATTAAAATGGAACATTCCAAATAAAATGGCAGAATAGATAATTGCTTTTCTCTTTCCTAAACTCTCATAGGAATTCATTATCAACCCCCTAAACATTGCTTCTTCGCATATACCTGGGGTTAATGCTATGATAATAATACTTAATAGATATTCATTTAATGTGGAAGGTATAGGTACAGGGTTTGAAACAACTTGACCAAATTTGGCTAATACCATTATTCCTATAAAATTAAAGAATATAGCTATCGGATAAGAGAATAAAACTATGAAAATTATATAAATAGATTGTTTTAGACTAATCCTATTTAATCTTAAAACTTCCTTTATTGAATAACCGCTAAGTTTTATATACAATAAGGTAGGTAGTAGTATAATCAAATATTCGGTTATAAGAAGACCAGTATATACTTCTTTAAATTGAGCCTTGGCTCCTAGTGTTATTAGTAATAAAGCGATGATTAAATATAGAATATTGGTTCCTAAAATGCATGGGCCCTTTTTCTTATCTATCATAAAACACACCTACTTTTTTATATTTTTAATAACATGCCTAGTATTATATCACATTTTAAGTTAAAAAACCTGCAGGCTTAACCTCCAGGTTTTTAATCATCAAATGTAAATATATAAGGAATATTTCTATAATAGTCTCCATAATTTAGCCCATATCCAACTATGAATACATCGGGGATTGTGAAGCCTACATAGTCAGGAGTTATGTTGGCCTTTCTTCTACTAGGCTTATCTAACATAACACATACCTTAATGGATTTTGGTTCTTTTTGGGCGACAAATTCTACCACTTTGCTCATAGTATATCCAGAATCCATAATATCGTCCACTATTAATACATGCTTATCTTTTATATTAGTCCTTATATCGGTGATGATATCTACTATACCTGAAGTAACTTCATCATGGCCATAACTAGAGGTAGTCATAAAGTCTATATTTACAGGAATTTGCAAACAACGTACTAAATCTGCAGCAAAAACAAAACTTCCCCTAAGTAATGATATGACAACAATATGGCTACCATCATAATCCTTGGATATTTCCTCCCCTAGTTCCTTAACCCTTTTTGATATTTTTTCTGAATCAAATAATACCTTTGGATTTTTATCTAATTGCAATTTCTTCTCCCCTTTCTTTGCATTATCATCTTAATCTGTTCCTTAATATTTCTTTAATCTCTTTTATTTCCAATAATATTTTGTTTAGAGTATATTGAAGACTTACCAGTATAATTAGGACTGAAATAACAACAATAGCCTTAGTATTCATTAATCTTCTCCTTATCTCTAATTTTGAATTCCTTTATAACTTAATATATTGTGTTGATTATAACATAAAACAATAAGTTGATAAAAGATTAAATTGAAAAAATGTCTTCTCATAGGATTATGAAAAGACATTTCTTAACTCCTTATGCTTCTTCTTCACAAAGATCTAACCTATTGTTGTCATTTTCAAAATACTCTAGTTTGGATATAGACACTTCGTAGGCTACTTTTGTTTCTACTTCCTCGTTACTATATTTTTTCTGATACTCTCGGCTTTGAATTCTTCCCCATAGTCTAATATGGTCTCCTACCAATAGCTTTTCACAGAATCTAGCATTTCTTCCCCAGGCTATACAGGGTATGTAATCAGATTTGTTATAGGCTCTATTTACAGCAATAAGTAAGTCAGAAATTTCTCTTCCAAAAGGAGTGGTTCTATAGATAGGTGATTTGCAGATATAACCGTCTAGATATATCTCGTTAGGAGACTTTAACAATTCATTTAACTCCTCCTCATCTTCTAAAGCCTTAATATCCCTTGCAAATACTGTTAGGACCAATCTACTAGTATTACTCACATACCGATTATAAGAACGTAGCTGGCCATAAATTTGCACATAAGAACCTTTGGATAAATCCATATTTACTATTAGCCGTTCAGATATTGTAACTGGTAAAACGTCCACAGAATTGCTTAATCTTGGAACCTCTAAATCAAAATTATAAAAACCCTCTCCGTACATTTCATGACTAAATTCCATTGGTGTTTTTACCTTCCCAATAACCTCTACCATATTTGTGTCCATTCTCTTTTCCACTAATATCATCTCCCCCTTATTCTTATGTATTTCATAATCTATAACTATGTTTATTCGCTGAATCTCATTAATATGATAAAGCTATGAATTATTTTGTATAGATTAGAAGGATTTACCGTAATCTATAGATTATTATTCATTAGTAAACGTTTATTTGCTAATATTTTATCAAATCTAGGCCAATTTTACTAGCTAAATTTATGAATCAGCTAATTAATCTATTAGCTGATTCATAAACTCCCTGCTATTTTTGAAAATTCTTTTTCAATTCTTTCATTGAAATATAAATACATCTATATAGTTGTTTTTTGTGAATTTATTATTTATTTAATCTTTGCCTGCCTGTATTATCCATATAATAATTATCTTTATAGATTAATTCTGAAATAGGGACTATCTGATATCCCTCATTTTGAAGTCTCTCAATAACTATTGGCAGGTATTCTAATACGTGTTTTGCATTGTTGTGAAATAAAACTATGGAACCTTTCCCTATATTTCTTGTTACTCTATCTACTACCGACTGAACCCCTAGTTCTTTCCAATCTAAGGAGTCTACATCCCATTGGATTACATAATAACCATTCTCTCTACATAGATTAATGACCCTATCATTATAATCACCAAAAGGAGGTCTAAATAGGATTGGCTTTTCTTTTATCAGTTTTTCTATTTTTTCTCCTGTTATGTTTAATTCTTTAACAATTCCTTCATCTGAAAGTTTAGTCATATATGGATGGTTTGTAGAGTGATTCCCAACGTCATGACCTCTACGATATATTTCCTTTACATGCTCTGGATATTTGTCAACCCAAAACCCTACTAAGAAAAAAGTGGATTTTACATGGTATTTATCAAGTATATCTAAAATGCCTATGGTGTAATCATCACCCCAAGCAGCATCAAAACTTAATGCTATTTTTTTCTCATCTGTTTCCACACTATAAATTGGTAGCTCCTTTTTATAAGAAAATACTTCAAAAATATTACTGTTGGTTTTTATAGTAGTGTAAGTTATGGAAATCATAAGTATAAATGCCAGTATTACTATTCTATAGATAATATTGGGTTCATTATATGTTTTTTTCAACAAATCACCTCCTAGGATATCTTTAATACAATTTATTCTCATAATTTCAATATATTACCTTCAATAAAAAACTCTATTTTGGATAATATTAAAATAAAATT
>NZ_PPXX01000007.1 GCF_021655075.1 Clostridium sp. Cult2 | reverse complement strand
GTAACAGTTAATGGAAAAACCAAAGAAGTTTATTTGATGAAAACTGAAGGAAAAGTGGTAGTTGAGTTCTGATTTTTTATTTTGCAAAACGTGGGACTATTGTTTTCTCGCAAAAGCAAGTTTTCATATGGCGTAAACTACTTATTAAAGTTAAAGAACAGTCAATTAATTATTAAAACAAAATACATATAAATAATTTTCAAATGAAAAATCTTTTATTGTTTATCGTTTTATTATTCCCTCTTTTTGTTCATTGTCAAACAGAAGATCAGAAGGAGTTAAAACAAAGAAAAACTTTGATTTGGCACGACGAATTTGATTATCAAGGTTTGCCTGATCCAAAAAAATGGAATTTTGAGGAAGGATTGGTGAGGAATAACGAGCCCCAATATTATACGAAGGAACGTATTGAAAATGCAAGAGTTGCTGATGGTTGCTTAATTATAACGGCTATCAAAGAAGAGTATAGGGGTTGCCGATATACTTCGGCAAGTATCAATACGAAAGGTAAATTTGAATTTACCGGCGGACGAGTTGAAGTGAGAGCAAAACTTCCTGAAGGTAGAGGCGTATGGCCCGCAATCTGGACGCTGGGAGCCAATATCGATCGGGTTTCGTGGCCTATGTGTGGCGAAATTGATATCATGGAATATTGGGGACATGATCCTCATGCTATTTATGCAAATGTGCATACGGCAGATTATAATCATACCAAAGGAACGGGAAGAGGCGGTAAAATTGTGTGTGAAAAACCGTGGAAAAAATTCCACATATTTGCACTCGAATGGTATCCTGACCGGCTCGATTTCTTTATGGATGATACGCTTTATTATTCGTGTAAGAAGAAAGGAGAAGGTATTGGAGAATGGCCTTTTACGGCTCCCCAATATTTACTGATTAATCTTGCCTTAATCCCGGGGCAACCCGGCATTGATGATTCGATTTTCCCTGTCGATTTCGTTGTAGATTATGTGCGTTTTTATAAATTTGAATAAAAAAGGATATGACTTAAAACAATATTAATAGAAGAGCCCACTCCGAAAAATCTATTTTAATGATTTTATGATTTGTAAG
>NZ_PPXX01000069.1 GCF_021655075.1 Clostridium sp. Cult2 | reverse complement strand
ATTAGTAGCAGTGAAAATGCAAATAGAAGCACTTAATAAAGCCTTGGATAAATTAAGCCCAGAAGAAAGGGAAATTATTCAGGCTCTTTTTTTTGATGAGATACCCCAAAGGGAACTGGCGAAAACACTTAATATTAGCCAAGGGGCAGTCTTTAGGAGGAAAGAAAAAACCCTAGAGAAGTTAAAGGTCTTTTTAGAAGATTGGGGTGAAAAATAAAATCTTTTTTAAAAAAGCGAATCAAGAGGGTGGTTTTTTCACTGTTATATATAAGGGGCAAATACAGCCCCTTATATAAGAATAAAAAATTATATATTTTTGAACTTTGACAACTTAATAGACCAGGACAGGACATTATCCGTTTAAGGAGCCAGTATGAAACTACGTCATGACCATTCTGCTAAAGGTGACTTTGGTTTAAATGAATACCTACATAACGCTAAATGTATGGGATATAAGGATGAGAGCGAGAAATAGTTTGCTACAAAAAAGTATTGGCAAAACTTTTTGCAAAAATCTAGATGGTGATAATGATACTTCTATACGTTGTTGCTTCCCACCGAGAAAAGGGGAGAGGTGAAATTCCTATGAGCTGCCAAAGCACCTGTCAATGTCATAAAACTTAAAATAAAATATTAAGAAAGAAGAGGTAATTAAATGGAAAATATTAATAAGAAAAACCAAAACTCTTCTTCTGTTAATTATGGATATAAAGATGAACAATCAATGGGAGCGTATTTGGATCAAAAATTACAAGAGATTCCAGAAGATAAAAAGAATGTTTTTATAGAAGTAGGAAATGTTGTTGTTAATTGTTGTATAGGAAATACAAGGGTTAGCATGGATGATTTTGTATCAGATTTATGTAAGTTAGAATTAAGGATTTAAGGGCTGACAGATATATATAAGTGCGGTAAGATAAAAATATAAAGTTTCTGAAATCCTTAATAAATTGCACCCAAAATAATTTATTAAGGAGAGTGTAGAGATGAAAAAGATCGAGGCTTATATGTATCTTCGCTTATCAAGAGATGATGGAGATGAAGGAGAAAGTAATTCCATTGGTAATCAAAGGGAACTTATAAAAGGCTATGCTGATAAGGCTGGTTTTAAAATTGTCAAAGAATATATTGATGATGGATTTACAGGTTCAAACTTTGAAAGACCAAATTTTAAAAAGATGCTTAGTGACCTTGAAAAGAAAGCTAGCAAAACGATTATTGTAAAAGACCTTTCTAGATTTGGAAGAGATTATATTGAATCGGGAAAAATTCTTCAGAAGATTTTTCCACAAATGGGGGTTAGATTTATATCAGTTAATGATAACTATGATAGTGAAAATGCTGATGTAAATGACACACATCTTATTCTTCCTATAAAAAACTTTATCAATGATAGTTATTGCAGGGATATATCCATGAAAGTTAAAAGCTCTCAAAAGACTAAAAGACAGAGGGGAGAATTTATAGGGGCATTTGCTCCATATGGATATAGGAAAAGCACAAAAAAGAAAAATCATCTTATAGTTGATAGGAATGTAGCCTATGTTATTAGAAGAATTTTTGAGATGAAAGTAGAAGGATATTCTTCAAAGGCTATAGCAGATGAACTTAATAGGCTAGGTATTCAAACTCCACAAGCTTATAAGGAAAGTAATGGATCAAATTATGCTACAGGCTTTGCTAGTAATCAAAGTAAGTGGCAGGCTAAGATGATAAATAGGATTATTGAGAATAGGGTTTACCTTGGAGACTTAGAACAGGGGAAGAGAACCAAGCTTAATTATAAGTCTAATAGGGAAATAAAAGTTACCCAAGAAGAATGGGTTAGGGTTGAAGGAACTCATGAAGCTATAGTTACAGAAACAATGTTTAATGTAGCTAATAAGATGATGGGAAGAGATATTCTTAATAGGAAAACCAAACCTGATTTTTTAGCAGGGCTTCTTTATTGTGCAGATTGTGGAAATCAGCTAGTAAGAAGAAACCAAAAGACAAAAAATGGACAAACAATTTATTATATATGTGGCTTATACAATCGTGGTAAGGGTTGCTCAAGGCATAGTATTAAGGAAGAGGATATTTTATCTTCTTTGAATTACATCCTAAAACAACATATTAAATATCAAGAAGAACTATTTTTAAGAATTAGGCAAACTGATTTTAGTAAATCAGAATATGACCTTGATTTAGATGATCTACTTGCTGAAAAAAAGAAGTATGAAACCCTTAGACGTTCTCTTTATATGGACTTAGAAGATGAGCTTATAGATGAAGAGGAATTTCAATCCTTTAGGAAGAGCTACCAGTTTAAAATAAAAGAGATTGAACAGCAAATTATAAATAGAAGGAAAGCCTATAATGATTTAGAAGAGATACTTAATTCCAAAGAAAATTGGCTTACAGGCTTGGAAAAGTATAAAAATATAGAAAGTATTGATAGGCAGACACTAGCATTTTTTGTTGACCGTATATTGGTAGGGGAAAAGGATGAAGAAGGAAGACCAAGAATAACAGTATTCTTTAATGATATGGAAAAGTTAGATATATTAAAGAGAATATTAAAGAGAGCTAAGAAAACCAAGACTTCTAATCTTGCATCCTTCAATAGCATGGCTATAAAAGGACTATCCACTGAAAGGGAGGGGGTAGCTCTCTATGGCTAGAATATCAAGAAGAGATTTAATAAAAACAGAAGAAAAAGCGACTATTAATTCATCAAGAGTTGGAATCTATACAAGACTTTCGCAGGAAAGAACAGAAGAGTGGAGAAATAAATCATATTCTATAGAATCACAAGTGGAGATTTGCCAGGAGTATATTAATAAAGAAAATATGACCCTAGTTAAGGTTTATACAGATTATGAATATTCTGGAACTAATTTTGATAGGCCAGGTTATATTGAAATGATGAATGATGTTAGAAATGGCTTTATAAACTGCATTATAATTAGGGATTTATCAAGACTTGGTAGAGAACATCTTGAAATGGGAAGACTTGTAGATAAGGTATTTCCTTTCCTAGGAGTAAGATTTGTATCAGTAATAGACAAGATTGATACAGAAAAGGGAATTGATGCAAAACTATCTTTTGAAATCTTAATAAAAAACCTTATTAATGATATGTATGCCAAGGATATATCACATAAGATTAAAACCAGTAGGCAGGTTCATGCCAAACAGGGATTCTTTATAGGTTCAAATCCACCTTTTGGATATAAGGTAGTAAAAAAAGATGGAGGAAGAAAATTAGAGCCTGATGAAGTAAGCATGAAAATAGTCCAAAGAATCTTTAATATGTATGTAGATGGGGTTAATACACTTAAAATTGCTAAAGAACTTAATGAGGAAAACATCGCAACATCAAGTGCCTATAATAAAACAAGGTCTATTATACGAGAACCTGGACAACCACAATGGAGAAAAGGGACTATAGCTAATATGCTAAGACAGAGAGTCTATACAGGTTGCCTTGTTCAAGGAACTAAAGAAAATGTCCAAGGGAAAAAGTCCGGTCATTATAGGCAAAAACCTAAGGGTGAATGGATTGTTGTAGAAAATGCCCATGAAGCTATTATTTCAGAAGAAATGTTTAATATAGCCCAGGAGATACTTGATAATAATAAAGATAAATCGGAATTTAAAATAACAAGACATGATATGAAAAGAGATCCAATTAATAAATACAAAGGTGTAATTTTTGATGCAAATACGAACCTACTTTTAATTAGAAATGGAGTAAGAAGTAATAAGAAGAATGCCAACTTTTATTATTATAAGTTCACAAATGAAGAAAACAATGGTATTTTACTTGAAACTCCCTATATTTCTATAATGGAAAGTGACTTAGATAATCTAGTAATAAATAAGTTGAGAAATATACTCAGCATTGATGTAAGTGGAAAAGATTGCAGGGATAGAATTACTGATATATGCAAGATGAGAATTGAGATGGTAGAAAGAAATCGCCAGTCTATTTCTCTTAAGATTTCAAAACATAATTCAGACTTAAAAAGACTATATGAAAATTATAGTTTGGGAAAGATTGAGAAAGAAGACTATCTTGAAAAAAGAATATTAAATAGAAAAGACCTAGCCATCTATGAAAAGAGCCTAAGTGATCTTGACCTTGAAATACTTTCAATAGAAAGTCAAGCTGAGGAGGAGATAGGATTATTTGATAGCTTGTTTTCTAATAAAGATATTAAGCTAGATGAAAATATTGTTCAGAAATATATTGAACGTATTGATGTATATGATAATGAAAGTATAGAAATTAGTTTAAAAGGCTTTTTAGGTGGAAAGGAGATGAGGTCAAGTGAATAATATTGCTATTTATCTTAGAATATCCGTACTTGAAAAAGGAAATCTAGGGCATACAGAAGATACAATAAATTCTCAAAGGAATATTATTAAGAACTTTATCTTTAATGACCAAGAGCTTAAAAAGGCAAATATAGAAGAGTATATTGATGAGGGCTATAGTGGTAGCACTACTTCAAGACCTGGCTTGGATAAGCTTCTTTTAAAGGTAAAACAAGGAAAGATAAACTGTATCATTGTAAAGGATATGTCACGATTTATGAGAAATTATATAGAGATGGGAGATTATCTTGAAAATATCTTTCCTTTTATGGGGATCAGATTTATAGCAATTAATGATGGCTATGATAGTAGTAATGAAGTTCAAAATGGAACTGAATTAGATATCCAATTTAAAAATCTTCTTAATGACTATTATAGTAGGGATATTTCAGAAAAAATGACAACAGCTCTACTTGTAGCGAAAAAGCAAGGGAAGTACACATCTGGAGCTCCGCCATATGGTTATTTAAAAGATCCTGAGGATAATTATAAGCTTATAGTTGATGAAAAGGTTGCTGAGAATGTTAGATATATATTCCAACTTCTTCTTGAAGGACATAGCCTAAATGAAACAGCAAAAACTCTTAATAGTGAAGGTGTTATGACTGCAAGAGCAAGAAGGAAAGAGATTAAAGGCTATGATGCCTATGCAAATAGGTGGGAATCTACTGTGGAAGATACAATATGGTCTCACAGTATGGTTAGAAGAATAGCAAATAATGAAGCATATACGGGGACTTTTGTTTTTAATAAATCAAGAAAAAGTAAGCTTGATGGAGGTAAGGTTACTTATCATCCTAAAGAAGAATGGATAAGAGTTTATGATAATCACGAAGCCCTTATAAGCAAAGAAACCTTTGATGAAGCTAATAATATTATAAAGTCAAGAAAAAGGAATAAAATGTTTAAGTGGGGTGAACGCAAATATAAGAATAGTCCCTTAGCAACTTATGTAAGATGTAATAAATGTGGCTATAAAATCAGATTTGGCATTAGTTCTAATGGAAAAGAAATAGTAAGTATAAATCTTTATTGCTATCACTGTAGAATGCTTGAGCAGGAAGAAAAGCTACCTCATAATAAGGAATTAGAAAAAGAGGTATTTAAAATCCTTAAGGATAAGTTTCATACAGATAAGACGGAAAAGAAAAAGCTCCTTGATGAACAAAAAGAGCTTTATGACAGGAATGACCAACTATTAAAAAAGAAAAGGATAGAGTTTGAGAATTATAAGTTTGGTAAAATCTCAAGAGAAGATTTTATGGAAACAAAAAATCAGATACAAGAATCTGAGGAAGAAAATAAGGAACGTATAGGAGCAATAGACGAGGAACTTAAACAAGCAGGTAGCATAGACAGTCTAACTAAAGAAATTGTCGAGAAATATATTGATAAAATTTATATTTCAGGAAAAGGTATAGAAAGAATAGAATATCAATAGTACAATAGAAGGAGATCCATTATAGGGTCTCCTTAGTTATTGGTTTAAATAAAAAATTAGCTTAAGTGAATTTTATTAGATTAGCTAAAAGATGATTATAAAAAAGAACAGAAGTAGTGATTATAAAATCAAAATAAACAGGAGATGTAATAATCATGAGAAAAGGTTTAAAGGAAACATACGACTGGTATGAAAGTCGTGGAAAGCAGCTCATTGATAAATATACTAATGTAGGTGAGTATGTAAAAAAATATAATAAAGTAAATGGTACAAATGAAGTTTCAGGGGTTTATATGATATGTTTTAATAATCTTCCAATTGCTATAGGAGAAAGTAGCCAAATGGGTGTAAGGTTTATGGAGCATGTGAGGGCTTTAGAAGAAGATGGTAAGGAACTTTGGGGAGTAAACATAGAAGAAATTAAAGCTGGAAAAATAACCATCAAAATTGAAGTTTTAAAGACTGGTTTATTAAATGAAATAGATAGAAGAGATGCCGAGATTGGTGAGATAAATGAATATCAGCCAATTTTTCAAGTTGAATATGAAAAATATTATCCCAATGATAAAGCACAAAAGCAAAATGGAAGATGGCTATTAAGACATGAGATAAGGGAGGATCAGTATATTAAAAGAAAATATAGAAGAGAAAGAATTAAGGAGTTTTTAGATTTATAATTTACAAGTATTTTCTATCATACCCTTGACACGAGAGGGTTCAGGAAAAACTGCTATTTTGATATTATCAGCATTTGTTTTAATGGCTAAAAGGGTTTTGGTGTTGACACCGAGCCGATTGGTTAGGAGTCAAATAAAAGAAGAGTTTGAAGAATTACAGACATTATTAGATATAGGTGCACTGACGAATATTACTGAAAAGCCAAAAGTTTATGAGTTAAAAAATAAAATATTAATGGAAGAGGCATGGAGGGGATTAGAAAATTTTGATGTCGTAGTTGCTATACCAATGAGCATTAGTCCTGCTATAGATGATATTCCTACTCCTCCTGACGGTATGTTTGATTTGATATTAATTGATGAGGCACATCATAGTCCTGCAACAACATGGAATGGAATAATTGAAGCATTTCCACAAGCAAAAAAAATACTATTCACTGCTACACCATTTCGAAGAGATAAAAAAGAAGTTAAAGGAAAGTTTATATATAATTATGCAATATCAGATGCTTATAAAGATGGGGTTTTTGGTAGAATAAAATATATTCCAGTAGAAAATATTGAAGGTTCGGAAGATATTGCAATTGCCAAGAAGGCAGAAGAAGTGTTTATTGAAGATAAAAATGCTGGTTTTGAGCACTGTTTGATGGTAAGGACAGATAGAAATAAAAGGGCAAAGGAACTAGAACAAATATATGCTGAAAACACATCATTGAGATTAAAGATTATAAATAGCGACCATTCATATAGCCATGTTAAAAGTGTTATTAAAAAACTTAATAATGGGGAACTAGATGGGATAATATGTGTTAATATGCTGGGTGAAGGTTTTAACTTTCCTAAATTAAAAATTGCTGCAATTCATTCCCCTCATAAATCTCTTGAAGTTACACTACAATTTATTGGAAGATTTGCAAGAACAAACGCTCCTAATCTTGGAACTGCAAAATTCATTGCTACACCATCTGAAATTGAAATAGAAAGAGAAAAAATATTTGAGGAGGGGGCTGTATGGGAAGAAATTATTATGAATTTAAGTGAAAGTAGGATAGATGAAGAAATTGAAAATAAGCAGACTCTTAGTACCTTCGATTGCGTTTTAAATAGAGATGATGAAACAAATGACCTGTCATTGTCTTCATTAGTTCCATTTGCACATGTTAGAATATACTCGGTGGATACTTTTGACATACATGCAGATATTAATCTGCCTAATGGTCTACTATTAGTAAATAAACATATCAGCAGAGAATATTCAATGATAGTTATTATTGCTAAAGAGATACTTAATCCTAAGTGGACGAAACTAAATATGTTTCAGAAGATACAATATGAATTGTTTATAATATACTTTCAAGAACAGCATAAATTATTATTTATTAATTCTACTAGGAAGAATGAAGACATTTATGAAAGTATTGCAGAACAATTTTCTGGTACAAATATAAGAAAACTATCATTGGGTAAAATAAATCGAGTTTTATCTAATTTAAAGAACCCAGAATTTTTTAATATTGGCATGAGAAATAGTATACAAACAAGTAATACGGAATCCTATAGAATAATTAGTGGTTCTAATGCACAAAAAGCAATTAGAAAAACAGACGGAAGGATTTTTCATAGGGGGCATTGTTTTGGTAAAGGTACTGATAATAATGAAGAAGTAACTGTAGGATATAGTAGTGGTTCAAAAGTATGGAGCAATAGTTATTTAACAATACCACAATTTATAAAATGGTGTAACAATATTGCAAACAAGGTTACTAGCAAAGGCCCTGCATTTACAAACTCTCCTTTAGATTATATTCCAGTTAGCGAAGAAGTGAATACTGTACCTAACAAATTTATTATTTCAGTAGATTGGAATAATGAAACATATCAAAAACCACCAATTATAAGCAGTAAAAATAAAGATATAGGATTTGAATGTATTCAGTTGTTAGATATAGAGTTGCAGGTAAAAGGCAAGAATGAAGGGAAAATAGAGATAGTTTTTAAATATTACAATTTTGAATTCAGCATTTATTTTTCTCTAGATGATGATAAATTTTTCAAAAGTGAGGATAGTTTGGCTAAAAGTATATTTATTAATAGGAAATATGGCGATATCCCTTTATTGGATTATTTAAATGCTAATCCTTTAGTAATATATTTTAGTGATTTTTCTTCATTGATAGGGCATGAATACTATAAAAAGAATTATGATGACTTGATTTTGATAGATGAAGATATTTTAGAACCAATAGAATGGGAAGAAAATGGGGTGGATATAGAGTGTGAAATTGATAATCCAAGTCACGGGAAGATTTCTATACAAGAATTTTTAAATAAATATTTATCAGGCAAAGAGTATGATTTTCTGTATTATGACCACGGAACAGGAGAAATAGCAGATTTTATAGCAGCCAAGGAGCATGATAAACGCATTGTTCTTCAGTTCTATCATTGTAAAGGTTCTGGAGGGGAAAAATCAGGAGATAGAGTAAATGATGTATATGAAGTATGTGGACAAGTTATTAAGTCATCAATGTGGACAGATTTAAAGAAACTGAAAAGGAAACTAAAGGCTAGAATGATTACACATGAAAATTCTAGTGATAATCCGAATAATTACGTAAGAGATAGTTATGATAAATTTTTAGAAGTCTTGGCTTCAGGAGAAACTAAAATGTTTGAATTCGAAATAATTTTAGTACAACCAGGTATTACAAAGTCTAGGCTAAGTGAAAAGATTTCAAGTGTTATTGCGGCAGCAGATGATTTTTGTGTTAATCAGGGATATTTGCCGATAAGAGTATTCTGCTCAGAGTAAGAAGTCTATAAAAAGTCACGCTAAAAAGTTGATTTGTAAGGTAATGTTTATATAATACCTTCAAATTAAAAATGAATGGAGTGATTTTTTATGAGAGATGTAACGATTTTCGGTAATTTTACTGTATTAGAGACTATTATGTTTAATAGTGTTCAAGTTGATAAAGGCTTTGATGAGCGGCTGGATATATTTTATAGAATAAATCTTTGTATAGAAAATAGTGAAGACGATATTAACGATGCATTTATTGATTGCTACTACAGAAATATTGCTGATTTGAAGGAGGACTTAGTGAATTATATTGGATAAATTGAACATAGATGTTAGTGCTGATGAAAGCGATTATACCAGATGTGAATGGTGATATTCAGTGGATACCAGTAGATAAAATAGATGCATATTCTAATGAATGCTATTTTATTGTAGAATCTATAAAGGTTCTGAAGTTTAGGATGATTGTATCGTTTATGTATATTTTTAGTGTGAGAATCATTAATTTGTTAATTTGGAGGGAGCATAATTATGGTGGCTTGGTTATCTAAAAATATATTTTGGATAAAAGATATATTTTGGATTGTGTTTACTTTAGTAGCAACAATTGTAAGTATAAAAACATACATAAGAGCAAAAGCAACAATATTACAACCTTTAAGGACAGAAGTTATTAAAAGGCAAACGGATTTGCTTGTAGAATTGCTATCTTTTCTTTTAGATAAGCAAAAAGATTTTTTTAGAAAGATTGATTACCTTGGATTGGTTAATGCGAATGTTTTTTTATCAATGAGAGATTATGGTTATCTGTTAAATGATAATAAAATTTATAATGAAATTGATAAACATATAGTTGGATTTATGATTTTAAAGAATGAGGGACAATTGGATAATGTAGAACTTCCGCAAAGTATCAACATTGAAAGAGAAAAAGAAGATAATCTAAAAAATGAACAACATGAAAGAGGTAAGGGGAAATTATTATTGGCTCGTGAAGGAAAGGTTGATTTAGAATGTCTTTATTTAACGAATCAGTATAAAGATACTATTCAAAAGATAAAAGAATTCCAATGTAATCCTTTTATGCCTGCAAGTATTCAAAGTGAATTATCTAAATTGCTAAAGGAAATTAGTTATAATTTAACTGTCATACTTCCTCCTGAAATCGAAAAGTTTATAATACAAGTATCAAATGTATTTGTCAACTGAAAACTATACCATATTTTAATCGAAAACTGGGCCAGTTGAAATAAAAAAAGAGACTGTAATAAATTTTGTGCTTTAAGTAAGTTTGATTACTCTGATCTGACAAGAAAATTTAGATTTAATTTAGATAATAATTTTTCAAATTTGA
>NZ_PPXX01000068.1 GCF_021655075.1 Clostridium sp. Cult2 | reverse complement strand
CTAATTTTTAAATAATTTATTTTAGATAATATAAATAAGAAATAAAAAAATACTATTAAGGTATAATAAAGATTATTGAAGATCTTAAATAGAAAGATTTTTATATAAAATACTAAGGAGGAATATATATGGCAAGATTTACATTACCTAGAGATTTGTATTTTGGAAAAGGTGCTTTAGAAGAATTGAAAAATCTTAAAGGCCACAAGAAAGCTATAGTACTTTCAGGTGGTTCTTCTATGGAAAGATTTGGATTCTTGGATAGGGTTAGCAATATCCTAAAAGAAACTGGATTAGAAGTTAGTTTTATTAAAGGCATCGAACCAGATCCTTCAGTAGAGACGGTAATGAAGGGTGCAGAAACTATGAGACAATTTCAACCTGATGTTATAGTTGCTATAGGTGGAGGTTCTACTATAGACGCTGGTAAAGCCATGTGGATATTCTACGAACATCCTGAAGTAACTTTTGATGATATAAAAGATCCATTTACCGTTCCTAAACTGAGAGAACAAGCTATTTTTGTTGCTATTCCATCAACTAGTGGCACTGCAACGGAAGTAACCGCTTTCTCGGTAATTACCGATTACTCAAAAAAAATAAAATATCCTCTTGCAGATTTCGAAATAACCCCTGATATTGCTATTTTGGATACGGATATTCCTCAAACTATGACACCAAAACTAGTTGCACATACTGGAATGGATGCCTTAACTCATGCTATAGAAGCTTATGTAGCATCTAATAGATCTAGATTTTCTGATCCATTAGCTAAAGAAGCTATTTTAATGGTATACGACAATATAGTTGCTTCCTACAATGGAGATAAAGAAGCTAGAGGTGAAATGCATATAGCTCAATGTTTAGCGGGTATGGCATTTAGTAATGCTCTTTTGGGTATTACTCATAGTTTAGCCCATAAAATAGGAGCACAATATCATATACCTCATGGAGGTTGTAATGCTATATTACTGCCTTATGTAATCCAATTTAACGCAAAAACTTCTCTAAGTGATTTTTCAGAACTATCAAGGATGCTAGGATTGCCTGGAAAAACTGAAAAACAATTAACTAATTCTTTAGTAAAATCTATTCAAGAATTAAATGCTCAATTAAACATACCACCTACACTAAAGGAAAATGGAGTTGAAGAAGATTTATTTACATCTACATTGGACTATATAGCAGAAAATGCAGTACTAGACCCATGCACAGCTTCAAACCCAAGAAAGACTTCCGTTGAAGATATGAAGAAAATATTAGAGTGTGCATATTACGGAAAACCTGTCACATTCTAAAAGTATTCTTTATAGTATAAACACTAGGAAGATTGGAAACTATTGTTGGTTATTTCCAATCTTCTCTAGCTTATACATATTAATATAATAATATTAAAGTATTTTCATTTCCTTCACTTATATCTGTACTTTTGATATCTCATATAAGTCTTTTATGCAAAAATCAAAATATGATATAATCATTATACTAGAAATCATAATCACTAAGGAAGGTGCTTTATGCTAACAAATTTATTATTGAAATTTGCAACAAATGGAAATACTGATTTTCTGGATAATAAGGTTAGAGGTAGAGTTGGTTATTTAGCTGGAATAGTTGGAATAATAGTCAACTTGATTCTATTTATTACTAAATTAACTATAGGAATTATGGTCTCATCAATAGCCGTTTTAGCAGATGCATTTAACAATTTATCCGATGCAGCTTCTTCTATTATTACAATTGTAGGATTTAAACTTTCGAATTTACCACCCGATAAAGAACATCCTTATGGTCATGGTAGAATAGAGTACCTATCTGCTTTAATTGTTGCTTTTATGGTTATGTTAGTAGGATTTCAATTTATAAAGACTTCTATCAACCGTATTATAAATCCTCAAGCTGTAGTATTTGAATGGATTCCTTTTATTATTTTATTAGTTTCAATCCTTTTTAAGGTATGGTTAAGCATATTCAATAAAAAATTGGGGGATAAAATTTCTTCATCTACTCTTAAAGCTACAGCTACAGATGCTTTAGGGGATGTTTTCACTACCTCTGTTGTAGCAATATCTCTATTGGCTGCCTTATTTACAGATGTGCCTATTGATGGATATATCGGAATTTTAGTAGCTATTGCTATACTTTATGCAGGATTTAGTCTAATTAAAGAAACTATAAGTCCTTTAATTGGCGAAGCTCCTGATGAAGAGCTTATAAATTTAATAAAAGATGGTGTACTTTCATATGAATATATTACCGGTGTCCACGATTTAATTGTTCATAACTATGGTCCTGGAAGAACTATGGCTTCAATCCATGCAGAATTCCCCGCTGACATTGATGTGATGACTATTCATGAAATAATTGACAAAGCAGAACGAGAACTCAGTGAAAAATTCGAATTGCACTTAGTGATTCATATGGACCCTATCTGTATAGATACAAAAGAAATTGTAAAAGCAAGAAATGAAGTCAAAGAAATAATCAAGGATAATCCAATAGTAAAATCCATGCATGATTTTAGAATAGTTGGTAAAGGAAATAAGAAAAATCTCATATTCGACATTGTTATAGATGGCAACGAATTAGATAATAACATTACAGAAGAAGACATAAAACTTAATATTTGTAATGCCATAAAAGAGAATAGTCCCCAGTATAACTGTATCATAACCATAGACAAGGAATACTAAAAGCTATAGTCAAGCCTAAATAAATGTGTTATTATTAGGGTAAAAGGAGGCGTTGATATGGGAATTAAGATTATTACAGATAGTTGTTCTGACCTTCCTCAGGAGATTTTAGAAAAATACAATATTGGAGTTGTACCTTTAGAAATCCGTTTCGGTAATAAAACTTTTCTAGATGGAATTGATTTAAACAATAAGGAATTCTATAGTATGATGAGAGAACATAAGGAATTGCCCAAAACAGCTAGTCCATCTCCAGAACGGTTTATCACGGAATTTGAGAAGACTGAAGATAATATATTAGTCATTACCATATCTTCAGGTCTTAGTAGTACTTATAACAGTGCATTGATTGCAAAAGAAATCTATGAGAAAGACAATAATAATAAGAAAATTCATATTGTAGATTCATTAAGTGCTTCTGTTGGAGAAGGTGTAATAGTCTTAAAAGCTGCCCAGTTAGCATCAAATGGCATGAATATAGGAGAACTTGCAGATTGTCTAAGAAAATATGCTAAAGAAGGACAAGTCTTCTTCCTACTTGATACCCTTGAAAATATCGTAAAAGGTGGAAGAATAGGAAAGGTTACAGCCCATATAGCTACACTCCTTTCAATAAAGTTGATTATGAAATCCGATGGTAACGGTATTGTAGACCTAGCAGAAAAAGTTAGAGGCTCTAATAGGGCTTTCAAAAGATTAGTTGATATTATTGGAGAAAATACTACAAACATTGAAGATAAGATACTTGCTATAGCTCATGCTAACTGTTATGAAAAGGCACTAAAATATAAAGAATTGATTGAAGAAAGATATCAATTTAAACATATTTTTATATCAACTATTGGTGCCACAATAGGTACTTATTCAGGTGAGGGTGGGATACTGATATCTTTTATTTAGAAGAGAACCTCTATTTTAATATTAAGGAGATGCTTCCAATGGACAAAAAATATGAAAAAGCTTACTTTTCAATAAAGAAAGTTGCAAACAATAATAAATTATTTGCAACTTTTTCTCTAAATTATTAGTTTTCAACTATTAATTCTGTAGACATATTAGCTGAATTTTTAATTGTGTCTGCAACAGGACAAGTATTTTCAACAAATTCAACAAATTCTTCTAACTTTTCCTTTGTTGAATTTGATTTAATATGAACTCTGGTTCGTATATTTTGTACTCCAGGTCTTACATCAGAAAGCCCTTGGAAACCATCAGTATCAAGGTCTCCTTCTATTTCAACCCAATACTCTTGTAAGTCTATTCCTTTAGCTTTTGCAAAACATTTTGCAACTATTGCTTGACATGCACCTAGAGAACATAATGTAGCTTCTACAGGATTCATTCCTTTGTCAGTTCCACCTAATCCTTCAGGTTCATCAAGAATAATCTTGTGATTTCTTGCACTACATTCAATTTTAATACCTTCTGTAAGTTTTGATACTACTTTAAAAGTTTCTAATGCCATTTCAATTCCTCCCTTGTACAATATAGTTATAATCAAATTACAGTTTTCCACTGTAATAATTATCAATTTCTTAAATAATAATATAGTCTTCTTTTCTAATCATTAAATAC
>NZ_PPXX01000067.1 GCF_021655075.1 Clostridium sp. Cult2 | reverse complement strand
ACTATAACATTCGAGGAGTTTGAGGTAGTATTAGATAAATATGAAAAATATAAGATAATTTTTAATATAATAGAGGAATTCAAAGAAATATTATTTGGGAAAGATAGCACAAAATTAAATACATGGATAACAAAATCTAATGCCCTAGGTATTAGGGAATTAAACAGCTTTATTACTGGTATTACAAGGGATATGGAAGCAGTAGAAAATGCTATTACCTATGAATATAGTAATGGTTTAGCTGAGGGAAAAGTAAATAAAATAAAGGTAATAAAAAGAATAATGTATGATAGATGTAATTTTGAGACATTAAGAAAGAGGGTATTACAGATAGAAAATAACACCTAAATCAACTAACGTTGGAAAGAACCATTTTCATTTTAACATTTACAAGGAGGGGCGAACGGTTTATAGTCTACCTATAAGAAATTGAAACCCTACATTTCCTACATGGTCAATTATTATAGCTACCGATATTAGCCTACTTATAAAGACCTAAAAAATATTCTTCTTAAGTACTTTGGTTGTAACGCTTTTTCAAGTAATATATAAAAAAGTAAGGGACTAGTTTGCTACACTAGTCCCAATATTATTTTTTAGTTTTTCAATTTCAGTTACCAATAGATTTAAAAATAGTCCTACATCTGTTACTATGCCTATAGCTTGACTACTTCCTCTATCGCTGAGTTTTGTCACAACAGCAGAATTAATATCTACACAAATCATTTTGGTCTTTGCTGGTAGCATATTGCCACTGGCAATTCCATGGAGCATAGTGCCGAGAACTAGTACTATTTCAGCTTTTTGCAAATATTTACTATAAGCATCTTGTGCCTTTATAATATCGGTTATTGTATCTGGTAGAGGACCATCATCTCTTAAACTTCCTGCTAGCACAAAAGGAATATCATTTTTTACACATTCATACATGATACCAGAATGCAATGCTTTAGCCTCAACAGTTCTTTTTATGGATCCATATTTCATAACATGATTAATAGCACGCATATGGTTTCGATAACCCTTATGAGTTACTTTTCCTGATTTAGCACAGACTCCTAAGGAAGTACCATAAAGGTTTTTTTCTATATCATGAACTGCTAGAGCATTTCCTGTTAATAAACTAGATACATAATTTTTCCTAATCAATTCTGAAAGATAATGATCACCACCAGTGTGGACTGTAACGGGTCCTGCAACTAGAGTTAATTTTTTATTATTGAAGAATAGTTCATAAGCTAAATCCTTTATTAACATATCATTTCTTCGTTCTGAAGACACATAATTATTCATGAAATTAAATGAATCATCTTCTTTATCCTTATCATTTTCATTTATCGTTTTCACACCAGTATCACCACATACTACCATATCTCCACGATGGATTTCCCTCAGTTTCTTACATACAGCACCATTATTATCTACAACTATTAAAGCATCCATTCTTTGATTTTTCACTTTTATCCACTGATTATTATGGTAGATGAAAGTAGTATGATTTGTCGTTGAATAAAAATCATCTGGAACATGTTTATCTAGTATTGCCTTTTTCAGTAATACATTTCTGTTTATATTAATATTATTTAATTTCATTTTCAAAACTCCTTTCATTTAGAGAATAAAAAAACCTTCATCCCATACTGGGACGAAGGTAATTCGCGGTACCACCCAAGTTGATTAAGCAAAGAAAATTTACTTAATCCTCTCAAAGCCTGTAACGTTGGCCAACGGACAAACTTAATCGCTTGCAGCTTAGAGGGTGGGTTCGAATGAAATAATCTTAGAAGATCTTTCAGTCGGTGAATCTTCCTTCCTTTTAGAATCTTTCAATCTACTATTCCTCTTCACAGCCTAAAATATATATTTCTAATATTATATGAAGTATTATAATGTTTGTCAAGGAATTTTTGTAAAATTTATGATTATTCTATGATAATGTCATATTAAATTCATTCTGATAAAATGTCATATATGAGAGAGGAGATATTTAATATGACTCAAAAAGAAATAACTA